>PKSY01000254.1 GCA_002869405.1 Marinilabiliales bacterium | reverse complement strand
GCCAATGAGGCCGGTACCGGGCTTGGTTTAATTATCTGCCATGATTTTATAAGTCGTATGGGCGGTAAAATTTATGTAAAAAGCACCGTAGGAAAGGGTACTACATTCTTCTTCACGCTACCTCATTCGGACAATCTCTAAGCCTACAGGAATTATCACATAAAATGTGCTGCCTTTCTCAAGTGTGGATTCCACGAAGATTCTTCCTTTCATGGCTTTTACCACTTTGGCGGTGATAGCCAGACCGGCACCAATGCCGCCATATTTACGGTAAAAACCATCATCGCCCTGACGGAACAGGTCGAATATTTTTTTGTGTTGCTCCTTAGGGATTCCTATACCGGTATCTTTTACCCAGAGTCGTAGTTGTTTTTCTCCAACATTTTCAAATCCAAATTCAATATTTCCCTCCTGAGTATATTTTACGGCATTGTTGAAAAGCTTATGCAACACCAGGTTAATCTTTACCATATCTGCAGTGATATAGCTTACCAAAAGCGATTTTTCAGGCTTAAAAGTCAGTGATATCATTTTCTCCTTACCGGAAAGTTTAAGTTGCTTTTCAAGAGAGGCTTTATTTTCAAGGAAGAACTCCATTCCCCTGAATGTCTGTTCTCTTATAGCCACAACACCTTTTTCTATATCTGCAATATGAAATACATCTTCAATCATATTGAGCAGGTTCTCTCCGCTGTCATGAATCATATCTGCATATTCCAGCACATCTTCTTCAGAAGTACTAGCCTTAATAATTTCACTTATTCCAAGAATATGATTCAAAGGAGTGCGCAGTTCGTGGTTCATGGTAGCCAGAAATGCTGTTTTAATTCTGTCACTCTCTTCAGCCTTATCCTTTGAATGGATGAGTGTCTGATGCTTAATTCTCGCTTCCAATGCATTGGAAATATTAAATGCGATAACTTTTATAGCGCGAATATCATCATCGGTCCATTTTGTTTTTTTACTCTTTGACTCCAGGCTTAAAAATCCCAGGATTTTAGACTCATACTTTAAAGGTACAGCGAGCATATTATCAAGCTCTCTGGCCTCGAAAGTAAGGCGTTCATTTATTGCATCAACAGGCAAGTCATCAAGATGAGTAATCAGAATATACTCTTTTTCCAATATTGCCTTTACCCACCATTGAAAGTCCTCAACTGTTATATGTTCTTTTTGAAAAGATTCACCGGGAATCATATTCCACTCATGTGAATTGGAGAGCACAGAATTGTTCTTCCTGAATTGATAAAGACCTACCCGGTTGAGCTTTAGAAACTCACCTATTCGCTGCAACGACTTATGTATTTCATCCTCGAAGGAGTCTATTGTAACATTAACAAGGGTTCTGCTTACTTCAGACAGAAGTCGTTCCATATTAATACGATGCTCCAGCTCTATCCGGGAAGATTTCAGCTCATTAATATCAACAATGGTACCACTGATTTTCTTAGGTTTTCCGCTCTCTTCCCATTTTGTAATTCGACCTCTTACCTGCAGCCAAGTATAATCTCCGGATCGTTTTTTAAGCCTGAACTGTAACTGAAGATGGTTGACTTTTCCTCTGAGGTGATCAGTTACGAGCTTCATATTTTCCAGTTTATCTTCCGGATGCATCAGTCGCTGCATCATACGCAATGTTATCTGGTCATTTTCGCTAAACCGGTGACCAACAATATCATAAAACCGTTCATTAACTGTCAGGTGGTTAGTGGGATAATCCCATTCCCATATACCTGCATCAGCGCCAAAGATAACTGCCTCAAGAAGCTCCCGGTTCTCTTCAAGTTTCGCCAGTGCTTTTTGTTCCATGGTCATATCGCGGAATATACCGAGTGTAGAGATTTGCCGGCCTTCAGAATCAAGCTGAGGTGTAGCAGTAATAATCAGCCTCTTCTCAATACCTTCAGGTGTAAAAATGCTTAGTGTATAAGAACTAACTTCTCCTTTATTTCTCTTGGCATTCTCCAATGCAATGATCTCTTTACCATTATCATCCAGAAAATCGAACAAAGATCTGCCAATAAGTTCACCACTCTTGACGCCAAAGATTCTGTGAGCTTCGGGATTTGCAAAGATGAAGACATCATCAAGATCTGAAATGCCCATTCCCTCGCCCTGATTTTCCACAAGGTTTCGAAACATCTCTTCGCTTTTTTTCAGATCCTCTTCAATTTTCACCTGATGCGTCACATCGGTCATAAAAGCCAGAATAGCTTTTTCACCATAGTATTTGTATGGTTGTATATCGAGATTGACATACATATAATCACCCTTAGCGGTAAGTGCCTTTACGGTATAGTTTTTTGCAACTGAATCACCTTCCATCCTTTTCTGATAACGCTCATAGAGCAGAGAGGCCTCCTCTTCGGGAAAGAACTTTGTAAAATCCTGCCCGATAATCTCCTCTTTAGAATAAAAGGTGCGGTCGCTGAGCGTTTGGTTTACATAAACAACCTTGCCATCGCGGATAATGCAGACTAGTGCGTTGATAGTTTCCAGTAAATGCCTGAACTGGTCATCATTTACCTGAAAGTTGACTGAATTTTGGTCTTTATTGGGTGTCATAATACAAAATAATTATGAACTAACTCCACAATAAGGCTCAGGGGGTAAGGGATATTGCCATTATAGCGGGTTGATCTGTAATGAATAATTCCAACTTCTAAAGATAAGAAAAAAAATAAAACTACGTCTGTTATTCTTTAGCATGAGACCTGAAGCGTAAATCACTGGCAATCCAGAAGATACTGAGCCAGAATGCAAAAATAAGTATGCCAAGGCGTCGCTCCAGGATGGATTCAAAAAGCATATGTGTGTAAAGAATCATTAAAAAAGCAAAAAAGATGTAATTCCTTTCTCTGATAGCCAGAAACACAGACACCAGTCCCATTGACAGAAGCAATATCAAACCGGGAAGTCCTAATTCAAGCCACGTTTGAAGGTATTGGTTGTGAGGATTTCTATATCCATAATCAAGACCATGGTCTTCATAAGCTATTTTGAGTTCTTCACGCACACCATCGGGACCGACACCCAGAAAAGGATGCTCCCGAATAAGATCAAAGGCCGCATTCCAGCCCAAAATGCGGGAATTTGTTGTTTCGTTGATATCAATATCGCTAACAGTTTTATTCTCAGTTATTGTTTCAGAAAATTGCGAAAAGCGGTTAAAGGTGAAAGGGAATAACACAGGAATCACCATAAGAGAGGCTATCAACAGGCCCGTATACAGGAAGCCGCGATAAAGATCTCCTGTAAAAAATGCACGAAGGATGAAAAGCAGGATTACCATCCCCTGAACAATAATGCCTGCATTGGAAGATAACATGGTATTAAAAACAATCAGCCACAGCACTACAGGAATAATAAAAAACGACACCGGTGTGGTGTAACGCATTATTCGTTTCAAAGTATTGCCATCAAGAAGCACCGCAATTGCAAATACTACCAGCACAGACATATAGGAAGGATGGACTCCATTTCCAAGATTAATATAATATAGCTCTGATGAGTCACCTGTTTTCAGCATTCGTATAAGACCCAGCAGGAATAAGAGTATCGTGGAGATTACGCTTCCTGCAACAAAGATGTTAAGCACCAAATTTACCTGACGGCGGTGTGCTTTCTCCGGTGAAAGCATGGTAATCATAAGCGGAAAAACCAAAAGGGCAGTAAACTGATCCATTTGTGCATAAATTGCACTTCTGTCATCACTGAAAAAGACATAAACAAATGTCAATAGGAACAGCGATGAACCCAAAACAGCCATTCTTCTGGTTTCAGCTGATACCGTTCGGCTTCTCCTGCGTCCTGCAATTACATTGGCAATCAACATTGCCAGCACGAGATAGGTCAGCGCGTCACTTACAGGGCTCAACAACGGGATGAAAAATGCAATTGCAGCCAGCACCGGAAAAAGAAGTTTCTCCGGTGCATATTTTACGCTGTTTAAAACTTTTACCCTGACAGGCATAGTAATCTAGTTCAGAAAATAAGAGAGTTTCCTGCTTATTTTGTCAAAAACGAAATATTGAATGAGCAGCAGCTCAGTGTCGTCGTTCATGACAGCATACATTCGGTCCACATCATAAGGAATCTCTTCACCGATAAATTCAGTTTGACCATCGAGCGCAGGTCTTCGGTAAGTTCTTAGTCTTGTTTCACTACCATCTTTTCCTGTAAGGGTCATAATGTAGAAAGGCTCCTGCTGTATGATAGAGTCCTGCTCCGCCTGTGAATAATGTGTGATAAAAGCCTCAAAGTTAATTTCCTCAAAAGAGGTTAACATATTCAGAATACGCTCAGCATTCACATCTTCAACTAATTCACCGGTAAAGAGTGATTTTACCTCAAAATCCCTGTCGTTGATATTGGTAATTTTATAAGACTCTTCAGGTTCTGCGGGATATTCCACCTGCAGAGAGGCAATTTGCGGCAGTCGTTTTTTGAAAATAATATGCTCACGCCAGTCGAT
>PKSY01000214.1 GCA_002869405.1 Marinilabiliales bacterium | reverse complement strand
TGACTTTTCAAAACCTACTTTAATGAAACGACTTTTTTCTGACCTTTCTATTTGGATATTTGCGCTAATATCATTGGTAATTATCATTGCAAAAGTGAACTTCCCGATGAATCAGCCGATCGCGTATGATACCTATGGTTACTACCTTTACCTTCCCACGCTCTTCATTTATGATGAGGCCAGTATGGAAGATCTTTCGCGATACGAAGCGTTAAATGAGCAGTATGGAAATACTCCTGTGCTGTATCAGTTTGCAAAGAACGAGGAGGGAAAATATTACGTAAAGTCGTATTACGGAAATGCACTTATGTATCTGCCGTTTTTTACTGCAGCACACCTATATGCATCTGGCTCGGAAATATACCCTGCAGATGGCTTTTCAAAACCGTATCAGAATGCAGTACGATATTCGGGAATGGTTTGGGCGATTATAGGCATCTGGATGCTAAGGAAGATTCTTTTAAGCCTTTTCCCTCCAAACACTACCGCTGTAATTCTGGGACTCTTCTTCTTTGCCACCTACCTGCTTTTCTTTTTCACGCTTGGAGAACCTGTACCACATGTTTACACCTTTGTGGTCATCACTTTTGTGCTCTGGTTTACCATGCGATGGCATGAAAAGGCATCGGTTTTTAATTCCCTCGGGCTTGGACTTTCCATGGGACTTACAGTGATGTGCCGGTCCAGCGAAGCACTGGTAGCATTGATTCCGGTTTTATGGGGCATTACTGACAGAAAAAGTTTAATTGAGAAACTGGGGTTTTTAAAATCCAATCTCATTGGTGCCGGCGTTGCCATTACAGGTTTCCTGTTTATGATCTTCATTCAGCTGCTGTACTACAAAGTGGCAACAGGATCATTTTTCTACTTCCCGTATGATAACCCGCAGGCCGGGCTTAATCTTCTGCATCCTACCTTTATTGAAACAATCTTCGGATTCCGCAAAGGGTGGCTGGTATATTCGCCTTTTGCAGCACTGGCTATTTACGGCCTGATACCACTGTGGAAAAAGCACCGGCCAATATTCTGGGGCATTCTTGCATATTTCATCCTCAACATCTATGTGATAAGCGCATTTTCAACACTTTACAGTTATGGATGGAGAGCCTTTGTGCAAGCTTATGCGGTTTTTGTAATTCCTTTCGGCTGCGCTGTGGAGGAAATTCTGACAAAGAGGATGTGGAAGAAAATCATCTTTTCAGCCATTGCACTGTTTTTTATGGTGTACAGTGCGATACAGGCATACCAGGTGAGCTATGGCATTATCGACGGCTCAAGAATGACAGGCAAATATTTCCGGAAAACATTCCTTCAGGTTAAACCTGCTTCCGAAGAACAAAAAAAGTATTTACTGATAAAACGCTCGGAAATAGACAAAGAGGTTTTTGATAATGAGGAGGACTATACAAAGCGGTTTCTGGCACATTACGATTTTGAAAGCGTAGAAAAAGATAAAGAAGCTTTTTATGACACTGCTATAATTCATAGTGGAAAATACTCACTGAAGATGACTCCGGAGAATATTTATTCCAAAGGGCTGCGAATGCGCTATAAAGACCTGACCGACAATGATCATGCATGGATACGATCGAGTGTATGGGTATACCCTACTGAAGACGTAAATATTGATGATGCTGTTCTGGTATGCACCTTCGAGCATGACGGAGGAAGCTATAAATATCGTGTGATTCACTTGAATGATCAGCGGTTGAATGTAATTCCCAACCAATGGAATAAAGTCACATTGGATTACCTCACTCCGGAAGTGCGCACAAAAAATGATGTATTAAAAGTATACATGTGGTATCGCGGCACGAAATCGCTTTACGTGGATGACCTGAAGATTGAATGTTTTGACCCTAAATTCTGATTACAAAATGAAACAAAAAAGATTATTATTGACATCACTTTACCTTGTGATGACCACCTTTATTATTTTGTTACCGGCAATTTATAATGGATACCCTTTTGTTACAGGTGACAGTGGCGGATATCTAAGTATGGCCAGAGACCTCCATCCGTCATCCTTCCGACCACTGGGATATAGCATCTTTATTTGGTTGTTCAATTGGAATAATTCTTTATGGCCGGTGATTTTTGTTCAGAGTCTGATTCTTAATTTGACACTTTTTTTCTCAATATATGCGATTATTAAAAGTCGTGCACTATACATAACACATTTGGTTCTATTACTTGTCCTTGGGTTGCTAAACAATATGGGTCTGCTTGCAGGTCAAATTATGACAGACATCTTTATTCCAATCTCTGTTTTGATGGTTTTCTTACTTTTCATTCAGAAGAAGCTGCAATGGTGGAAGGTTGTTCTGTTTGCATTATTCTTTGCTCTTACAAGTGCCATGCACTATTCACAACTTCTCTTGTATTTCGCTTTAGCACTGATTATAATTATTTTAAGTCTATTTAAGAAAACAAAGGAGCGATACAACCTACAAAGAGCATGGCATAAACTTGCAGTGTTGATACTTCCGGTTATTATCTCGATGGTACTGTTAAAAGTTTATATAAAAAGTTTTGACAGCTATGCTGAATACGGTGGTGGGAAATATGTTTTTGTAATGGGACGTTTGTGTGAATCCGGTATTTTGAAAGATTACCTGGATGCCAATTGTGATGAGAAGGATATGCCCATATGCAAATACAAGGAGAAACTACCAAACACAGCACTTGAGTTTATGTGGTCATCAAAAAGCCCTTATCACAAGGATAAATTAAAGATGTTCGAAGCCGACGAGCAGTATAAACCGATCGTTATGGATATAATATCCTCACCAGAATACTGGTGGCGTTTGTTTATTGTTGAAGGCACTACACAAACCTGGAAACAGCTATACACAATGCACATTGGCCATGGTCTGAACAGCAAGGGCGAAAAGACCTATTTCTATAAATTTTTTAAATCTGCCTATCCGGGAGAGTTTGAAAAATATCTTGAATCAAAACAGTATAAAAATGCGCTGGAATTTAAGTGGCTTAACACGTTGAATGTAGTTCTGTTAATTGTTTCATTATTTGTGATCCTGGTAATTCTGGCACTATTCAAAACAGGTAATTCAATTCGATTTCTGTCGATAATCATAATATCAGGATATGTATTAAATGCTGCAATATCTTCCAACCTTGCCAATGTAAGTTACCGACTGGGCGGGCGTGCGGCGTGGTTAATAATTTTCCTTGCCGGGATAATGATTGCGGGAGTTGCAACAAAGCAAGTGCGTTTGAGAAAATCAAAGCCATCAGAAACAGAAGAATAGCGAATTAGAATATGAAGAAGTTATTAATGTATATTTTCGCAAATATCGGCGTAGCAATTATAACCCAAAAACATTTCATGTAACAGCATAAGAGAAGAGATGCTGCCACGGTGCTGCCTTTGCGCCTTCCCGCCTTTGTGGTAAATTTTGCAACGCAGAGCCCCGCATCGCTTTATAATGTTTTTGATGTTGCTACCAATAACACAGTGCGAGGTGCGTGCCTTCCGGTTAGCTTTGTACGCAACTCTTTGCTTAACAACGAGGCATTGGAGCCGGTGATAAATGTTTTATATCCCTCATCAAACATTAATTCATTACTAATGAATGTAATCATACATTAATAATGCACGGTTCTTTATGCTGACTTAGTTTTAATAAAACCCATCCTTTTTCACTACATTTGCCCTGCGACTAACAAAGCAGAACATGATCCGAATTTACCGAACCATAACGATGGCTATCCTTGCATTGGTGCTTCATACTCATGCAACAGCTCAGTACAGCGTTTCTTCCCCCGATAACTCACTGCGCGTTGAAGTAACGGTCAACAACACGCCCTCATACAGTGTATTCCTTAACGAACGCTTGATTGTTGCGCCTTCTGAAATCGCACTGATTATCGATGGCGAAAAATCCAGCGAAAACTATCAGGTGGTCATCGCAAAAAACAAGCATATTTCTGAAGAGTACAGCCCTGTTGTGCCTTTTAAAAGCAGCACTGTAAGAGAAGATGCCAACAGCCTTATCATCACTTTTACCAACAGCCTCAGCCTCGAATTCAGGGCATATAACAATGGTGTGGCCTGGCGGTGGATTTCAGATATTCCAAAAGAGATAAAAGTTGAAAATGAAATCACCACCTTTGAATTCCCAACTGCCGGAAAGGTATGGTTCCCCGAAGAATCTTCCCTTATTTCGCACTATGAACGTCGTTATGTGGAGACCCTCATCGACAGTATCTCCCCGGATCGTTTCTGCTCGCTTCCTGTATTGACTTCCTTACGCAACGGGACTAAAATTGCTATTACAGAAGCCGATCTTTACAACTACCCTTGCCTCTTTTTAGAAGGCAACAGCAATGGAAACGGCTTCAGTGAAAAATTCCCGTCTTTTGTACTCAAAGCAAAAAATAAAAAAGATAGCGACCGTAACGAAGAGATCACACGGGAAGCAGATTATATCGCGCGCACAACCGGAAAAAGAAAC
>PKSY01000155.1 GCA_002869405.1 Marinilabiliales bacterium | reverse complement strand
GATGAGATTTATTGGTCCGCATTTTCCGGAAAATATCTACGACCTGATGGAGAAGGAAAAACACAACAGATATATTATTCCAAAATAGAAAATGAAAAAAGGGACAAAGCCTCAACTAGCTGAATTTATAAAAGAAGATCTAACAATTTCACGTGGCGGGCCTGTGTTTTCTCCTGATGGAAGCAGAATATATTATTATTCAGAGAGAGCGGGGGGCTATTTCAAACTCCACAATCATCAATATAAATACGGTTGGCATTAATGATTTATAAAAACAATGGCCGGGACAGAAGGATAATTAAGTATATCCTTTCCGCCTTCCCAGGAATGATCCTGAGTAACCTATGACATACTTCATCGTCAATTGATAGAAATTTTAAAATTATTATTGCAAACCATTAAACATCTAGTAATGAAAAAATCAATAATATCGATTTTACTTTCAATTACCTTAACAAGCGTTTTTGCACAAAATGAAAATAATGTAGGAATTTTTCCGGATGTGGTTTATCACCAAAAAGATGGAATTTCACTAACTATGGATATTTATGTGCCAGAGAATCAAAATAATAAAGGAGTTATTTTTATTAATAGTGGTGGGTTTCAATCCCCTTTCTTTCCAAACCAGTATGTAGAAAATGATGCGTTGAGCAAAACCGATGATAGCAATTATGCATTTATACCAAAGATTGACCTTACCCCTGAGTTCGCGAAGCAATTTAGTTTTGATGCATTACTAAATAGCGGGTTTACTGTTTTTGACGTGCGACATAGCAGCACTCCGGAATATATGTTAGATGAAATAATCACCGATTTAAATTTAGCGGTTTCATACATTAAAAAACATGCAAAAAACTATCATGTTTCGAAAGACAAAATTGGCATTTGTGGAGGAAGTGCCGGCGGGTATTTGGCGGCATTTCTGGCAGCCAATCCGAAAAATGAAAATGATCTTAAAGCAACCGTCTTATATTACCCGGCCGGATATGATTATTTAGACGAAAGAAATATTGAAGTCAGGAAAGCACTGCCATCATTAAATATATCTGAAAAGAAACTGGATTCTTTATCTTTAAAACATTATTTATCAAATAAAATGCCCCCTACTCTAATTATGGTTGGAGAAAATGACAATCCATTTATTACGGAACCATCAGATATTATTACAAATGAGTTAAAAAAATCAGGTGCTATCTGTAAAAAAATAATATTTGAAAATGTCGGGCACATATGGATGGATGAGAATGGAAAATACAGCAATGAAACCGGGGATGAAGCCATGGATACTTTGATAACGTGGTTTAATAAATATTTGTAAGTTATGGATCTAATTACTATTACTAAACCAAATGAACAGCAGAGGAGCGAATTCAATATTTTGTTCTTTCGCAAAAGAATATCACCTTAAAAATGCACAACGAGCATGTCATCACAATGTTAACGTTGTGTAACAATGTGCTGCAACAATAGTCTTTGGGTTCCTGTAATTCACAAGATAAGCTGATTTTATGCTATTCATGAAAAAACTGAGAATTTGATCTGCATTTTTGAAAAGCTCTAACATAAAATTACTATTTTGCTGCCTTAATCTCAGTTCTAAAATAATTAAATATGACAAAACGTTTATCAGCCTTAATATTGGGCTTAACAATACTTTGTACCACCATCAATGCTCAAAGCATTCTCGAACAACAAAATGACCCTTATTTTGGTGAAAGCTGTACCTCCATCATGGTCAGCAAAGGAGCTTCCGCAGACGGATCAGTAATCACAAGCCATACCTGCGACGGCCGTTATCGCACCTGGATGACTATTGAAAAAGGTGAGACATTTGAAAACGATACGATTACTTCCATTTATAAAGGAAGACTCAGAACAGAGACACCCTGGGATATGCGAGGAGTAAAAGAAGTGGGGCAAATACCTCAGGCGAAAGAAACATATGCATTCCTGAATACGGCATACCCTTGCTTAAATGAAAAGCAGCTGGCCATTGGTGAAACAACGACGGTTGGTCCCAAAGAACTGATAAACGAAAACGGCATGTTTCAGATTGAAGAGCTGGAACGAATTGCGTTGGAGCGTTGCTCTACTGCCCGCCAGGCAATTACACTTATCGGCGAACTCATCGAAGAGTACGGATACGGCGACTGGGGAGAATGCATTACCATTGCTGACAAAAAAGAGGTCTGGCAGATGGAAATCTTCGGGGAAGGTCCGGAAAACATTGGTGGTGTCTGGGCTGCACAACGCATCCCTGAAGGGCATGTTGGCGTCTCTGCCAATATATCGCGCATTGGTGAGCTCAATCTTAAAGATGAAGATCATTTTATGGCTTCGGACAATGTATTTGAAGTAGCAAAAAAACTGGACCGATGGGATGGTAAAGAGCCGTTTAAATTCTGGAAGGCCTATGGTGGCAGAGAAAAACCATTTATGATTCGCGAGTTTATGATTCTGAGCACTCTGGCTCCATCGTTAAACCTTAGTTATGATGCTGCCGAAATGCCTTTTTCAGTAAAACCTGATCAAAAGGTTAGTGTTCAGGATATTATGGCACTTTATCGTGAAACTTACGAGGACACCGAATACGACATGACTCAAAACCTGAAGGTAATTAAGAACAAGCGTGACGACGATGGAGAGGTGATCGGACAGGATACCGTTAAATCCCCCATTGCACATCCATGGCCAACAGGCAATACGCGTAATACCTATAACTTCCTCGACAGTGCAACCATCACGTATCAACGTACTGTAGCGGTATCGTGGTGTTCCTATTCGCATATTATTCAATTACGCGACTGGCTCCCGGATGAGGTTGGTGGTGTGGCATGGCTATCCTTTGATAATCCGGGGCAAAGTCCGCGAATCCCGATTTATGCCGGAACTACCGAACTGCCTGAAAGTTTCAACTTCTGTGGTCAAAAGCGTTACCGCGAAGATGCCACCATTTGGAATTACCGTAAAGCCAATAAACTGGCGACACTAGCATGGCAGCTAACCAAAGAGAATATGCTCAAAGAAGTAGCCTATTTTGAAAACAAAGGCCTGACTGAAGGCGCTGCCATAGAGAAAAAAGTCAAACAACTTTTGAAAGAAGGATTGAAAGAGGAAGCCCGGGAACTGATAAATCATCACACATCCGATTTTACCGGAGCTACGATCCTCCGGTGGAAGGAGCTGGAAGGTATTTATTGGGGTAAATTTGGATTAGGGTTTTAAAAAAGCATTCATAACCTTATTGATGCCATCAATTGAACAGCCTGAATATCGAAACAATTCTATTTTTCTTAAGTGCTTCAATTGTATTAACAAAACATAACCAAATATGAAGAAAATCGGATTAATCGGTGGAATGAGCTGGGAGTCGTCCCATGTATATTACAAAATCGTTAATGAAAAGGTTCGCGAACGCCTGGGAGGTCACCACTCCTGCCCTTGTGTAATGGAGTCAGTAGATTTTGCAGAAATTGCAGAGCTGCAGCATAATGATGAGTGGAAAAAACTGGATGCTTTGATGGTGGATGCTGCACAAAACCTGGAAAGAGCCAACGCAGAAGTAATCGTACTATGCACCAATACCATGCATCTCTGTAGTGAGGAGATTATTAAGAACATCAACATTCCATTTATCCATATTGTCACCGCCATTGGAAACAAAATAAAAGCCGGCGGCATTGATAACGTTCTCCTTCTTGGCACCAAATTCACCATGGAGAGCGATTTCTATAAAGAGATACTTTATAATGAGTTCGGCATCAAGACTGTCATTCCCAACAAAGAAGACCGAGGCGAAGTGCACCGAATTATCTATGACGAGCTGGTGCAGGGACAAATAAAAGATGAATCCAGAGCAATTTACAAGGAAATCATAGAGAAGTCCGGCGCCAAAGGAGTAATTCTCGGTTGCACAGAAATCCCTTTATTGATTAAAGAGGGCGATGTTTCGATTCCAATCTATGACACTACCCGGATCCATGCGGAGAGTGCGGTGGAATTTGCACTGGGGCTATAGATTTTTAATTACAAATGGGACACTGAGTTTCTCTGAAACCCCGTGTCCCTTATCTATTCTTCCATCATATTTTTCCTCTTCATCACTTCCTTTACCATCTTGCTAAACTCCTTCTCATGTGCCCGCTCTACGTTGGGTTTTTCCATTTTGCGGCGTTGCAGGAATGCCAATTCCTTTTTCAGGTGGAGGTAGCTTTCGTAGCGCTCGAGAGAGATGATACCTCGCTCCAGTGCGGCCTGCACAGCGCACCCCGGTTCACCCTCATGCCTGCAGTCGCTAAACCTGCAATTCTGAGCCAGCTCTGCGATTTCGTTGAAAGTTTCATCCAGATCTTCTGCCTCAGCCCACAGCTGCACTTCCCGCAGTCCCGGGGAGTCGATAATATAGCCACCGCTCTCCAGCTCGAACATGTATGAGGCAGAGGTGGTGTGACGCCCCCGCTTGTCGTTTTGCCGTATCTCATTGGTCTTTT
>PKSY01000115.1 GCA_002869405.1 Marinilabiliales bacterium | reverse complement strand
ACCGCCGGAGATTCTTCGGCGGTTTTTTATTGGATTCCCCGGTGCCTCGACTCCGCTCAGGCACCTGCCGTTGTCACGGTTTTGTACCTGACAGGTATTTCTCCTGTCAGAGGTCTGGATATTCCGGTGTTTTTTTACCCCGAGACGCGATGAATCGCCGTCTCTCCAATTCCGCTTAGATGCCTGCCATTGTTTTGCTTAGCATCTTCATGATGCTTAGCAACTTAGAGGGAGTTCCCCGGTGCCTTCGGCTCCGCTCGGGCACCTGCCTTCGACTCCGCTCAGGCACCTGCCTTCGGCTCCGCTCGGGCACCTGCCTTCGGCTCCGCTCAGGCACCTGCCGTTGGTAATGCGAGCGGAGTCGACGGTGTGCGGTTCCAATGACAGAATAGGGTAGCTGCTTGAGAGAAAGCATGGACTCTACAATATGTACCCCATTGCTATGTAATTTGATAATAAGAACTTCTTTCCCTGGATATTTTTATCAGTATAAAAGTGGTGTCGATATACACTTTAACAGGGATTAAAGTACTCTTATGCTATATTATTCAACCATCAGAAATCATTGGCTTATTATAATCAATTCAATCCTCGAATTATTTGTATCTTTGATTGAAGAAAAAACAGAAAGCATGAATACTCAGGAATTTAGAATAGATTTACCATCAGATATTCTTTTATCTCTTAATGAGACCGAGGGAGAACTAAAGCAGAATATTAAGTTAGCTATAGCCATGAGATGGTATATATTGAAAAAGTTAACTTTAGGCAAAGCGGCTCAGGTTGCCGGATTATCCCGATATGAATTTGAAAATGCTCTTGCTGAGCATAATATATCGATATCAAATTTATCAGTTGAGGATGTTTTAGGGGATGCTCAAAAATTACAATAGCATGAAAAACGGAATTGTAATTGCAGATGCTGGACCAATAATTTCTCTCGCTTTAGTTAACAGGCTTGAACTTTTGAATGAATTATTTGACGATGTTAGAATTGCACATGCAGTTTGGGAAGAGATAACCCGCGATGAAAGCAAAGCTTTTATTCCTGTTATTAAAGCATATTTTCAGGATAAAGTGTGTAAGATAAAAAGCTATAATGAGCTAACATTTATCATGGATTATGGTGAATCTGAATCGTTAATACTCTATAGAGAAATTGAGGCTGATTTTTTATTAATTGATGATAAAAAAGCCCGTAATATTGCTGAAAATTTTAATGTCAGGTGTATTGGTACACTGGGGTTGCTCTCCGTCGCAAAAGATAAAAATCTGATAACTGAATTAAGACCGATATTTCTGGAATTTTTACAAAACAAGAGATTTTACTCTTTGAATTTATTGAATGCGATCCTTGAAATGAGTGGTGAAGAAAGTATCATTGATTGAAAAATAGTTTCCGGTGCCTTCGGCTCCGCTCAGGCACCTGCCGTTGGCTTCCCCGGTGCCTTCGACTCCGCTCAGGCACCTGCCGTTGTCAATGCGAGCGGAGTCGACGGTGGGCGAGCGGAGTCGAGCCCACAGCGCTCCGAAGCCGAGCCCCTATCTCAAAACAATCTTTAAAGCTTCTTCACGGGTACTTTTCCCGACAGGAACCACGAAATAAACTCCTGCAGGAATGTTTTCTACATGGATTGCATCACCAAAAACATAGTTTTCTATGTGCATGATTTCTTTACCGTACATATTGGTAATCCTTATGCCCATTGCTGCTGAAGCACACTTTAGGCTGTTGATCCGGAATGTTCCGTTCACGGGATTTGGAAAAGCTATCATGCCAATTGGTTCAGAAGGAGCTTTCACACCAGTAGGTGAGAGGTTGATGAAATCTACTGTGCTGCCACCGAAATTTGGCACTGCCAGTACATTGTTCTGTGTGTTGTAATGCAGTCCTGCGGGTTCATTATGTCCTGTGGAAATCAGGTCGAACTGGTTGTTGAAACCTGCAGCGTATTTTATGATTCTTCCTCCCGACTGATGACTGGCAAGGTAAAGGTTCCCCGCCTGATCCATAGTGATGCCATCATAATATCCAAATGGCGTGGAGTGGTTTGTGATGGTGCCATCGCTGCAGCTTATTTCCTGCACCGGAGCACCGGGACACCAGCCTACGGCATAGAGACAGTCTTTTGTGGCGTCATAAACGATATCCTGAGTTGCTGCCGAGAGACCGCTGTCCACAAATACTGAAACCGCTCCGGTTTCAAGAGTGATTTCATATATTGCCCCGCCGGTATCTACCACATAGAGTTTCCCGTTACCATTATATGCCATACCATCAAAATTACCGTTGGGAGTGAATGCAAGGTTAAGTACCTGTTCCCATGTATCCGTATTATAACCCAGGATGGCATTGTCTCCATCCGAAATATACAGCACTCCTTCTGCCAGGCACATCCCCAGGGGGTTTTCAATCTCTTCCGGGAGTATTGTCATCTCACCTTCCGAATCAACACATACAAGGTATCCCGGATCCGCAAGTCCGGTGTTTGAAATATACCAGCACTGGTTTTCATAATCAAAAACACAACATTCGGGATGGTTATAGTGTATGCCCTCTGTAGTATTGTCAAACCAGCTGATTTTGTTGGAATTGTTTCCGATGGCGATAAAATCCAGGTCGCTGTCATCGTCCAGATAAATTGCATTGATGGCAAACCCTGATGCAAAGTCATCGCCAAGGTTCTTTTTAGCAAAGTTTTGGTTTCCGTCGTTTTTCCACCAGTTCAGGGTTCCTGACCCCATTCCGGCACCAAAGAGATCCATGTCGCCGTCATTATCCACATCAGCGGCATCGAGCCATATAGCACCTGAATATCCCGGCAGAGGATGCTTTGTAAAGCTTCCGTTATCATTTTCGTACCATGCCAGTTTGCTGCTCATACATGCTGCTCCCAACACATCATTATCACCATCCTGATCGAGGTCACGTGCGATTACGGTATGTGCATACGGGAAATCGTCGTCGATCATGTTTTCGCTGATAAATTCTCCTGTGCCATCGTTTTCCCACCACAGCACCTCGCCATTTAGTTCACCGCAAGCTACTACATCGGGAATGTTGTCGCCGTTAATGTCTGCGGCATGGATGAATGGAGACTGCTGAAACCGTTCTGAAATAACATGCTTTGTCCATGAAGAGGGACCTATGCCATCGTTTTTCCACCATGCGATTTCGCCCTCATGGCCGTGGAAATCGAAGCCGGAGCAGAGAATGTCCAGTTCGCCATCCATATCCACATCATAAAGGTCGATGGTGTGTGCTCCGATAAATTCATCATCAACAGTATGGTCAGTAAATTCTCCATCGCCATCATTGTGGAGGTAGAGAATTGTATTTGCTTCCCATGCTGCCGCAACAATATCGATATGGCCGTCATCGTCCATATCTGCAGCACGAACGCCGCGGGCACCTGTGAAGCCGGTATAGAGTGTATGTTCGGAAAAATTGTTATTTCCATCGTTTTCCCACCATGAAATATTACCACCATCACCGCCACCGACAGTAATGATATCCGCATGGCCGTCGTTATTCAGGTCTGCAGCACATATGTCGGTAGGTTTCTGGTACGAGTCGCTGATGTTTTGTTGGATAAATCCGGGTTGGGCATTTAGCTGTAAAGCTGCGCAGAGTGCAATTCCGGCAAGCAAGGAAATAGTTGTAGTGACTTTCATAACAGTGGTTGTATTGATTTGTATGGTATCAAATATAGCATCACAGGAGCGGAAAAGCGAAAAAAATCGACCAGTGGGCAGGGTCGGGGAGCGGGGAGGGCGGTCGAGAGGACGAGAGGCGTTTGTCGACGGGAGAGGAGGGGTTGTCGATGGATACCTGTAAGGTTAGCGGACGAAGACCTGTCAGGTTTTTGAAACCTGACAGGTCTGGTTTGCAAGCGATTGCTTCATTTCGTGTTTGCTTTACTTCGTTCGCGATGACTTGAGGTCGCTTCACTTCGTTCTCGATGACTTGTGTTTGCTTCACTTCGTTCGCAATGACAAGCCGTTGCTTCGCTTCGGGTCGGAGGGCTGAAGCCCTCCCGGGATTTCTGACACCATGTTCGGTGAGCCGGAAGCCCTATGGGTTTCCTTAGCGCATTCGGGGCGGCTGTTGATTATTGTTGTTTTTTGATTTGCGAATGCCGCAGCTCTGATATCCATTTTTTTTCTACATTTGACAATTAGAAACTGAAACCAAAATTTTAGCACTCATGCTTTTTAACTCGATAGAGTTTTTGCTTTTCCTGCCTGCAGTATTTGTTTTGTACTGGTTTGTGGTACAGAAGAACCTGAAGATCCAAAACCTTCTGCTTCTTGTTGCCAGCTATGTGTTTTATGGGTGGTGGGACTGGCGTTTTCTCTCCCTGATCGCTTTTAGCTCAATTGTAGATTATGTGTGTGGTATTCAGATTGATAAGCATGATAACCGATCTAAGCAAAGACTCTATCTTATAATAAGTATGTTGGTGAATCTCGGGTTTCTGGGGTTCTTCAAGTACTTCAATTT
>PKSY01000294.1 GCA_002869405.1 Marinilabiliales bacterium | reverse complement strand
GCTGCAAGCCAGGTGGAATAATCGCTCTTTTCCTTCGTGGAAAACAGAATCAGAGATGCCACAGCAATGAGCATTGTGGCGGAAATCAGTACAATTCGTTTCATGATATTTTGCTTATTCGTATTCGGTTCTTTATCAAGACACAAAAAAAATCTTTTTGTTGCTGCTAAGCTGCTAATTATCAAAATTGTGATAAATGTAAAGAAATATTGCAAGGTCTGAAGCGTTATCACTATTTTCGTAAAAATATATTCCTATGAAAAACACGGTTGTTTTTATCATTGCCATTGCATTGCTGAATGCGTTATCATCCTGTAACACAACAAGCCAGAAGGAGATCGATGATGAATTGATTGTCAGTTACATTGCTGATAATCAAATTAATGCTGTAAAGACGGATTCCGGTTTATATTATCAGATTTTAGAGGAAGGTACCGGTGATTTCCCAACCATTGTCGATGATGTCAGTGTGCATTATGAAGGTAAGCTCCTTGATGGGACTGTTTTTGACTCTAATCTTGATTCGGAACCTAATCTATTCCCTTTGGCGAATCTGATTCTGGGGTGGCAGGAAGGTTTGCAGTTGATTCAGGAAGAGGGAAAAATTCTTTTGATTGTACCCTCACATCTGGGTTACGGCTCACAGGCTCTCTCAGGAATTCCTGCGAATTCAGTGTTGGTTTTTAATGTGGAACTGCTGAGTGTTCAGTAGTGCAACGCCGGAGAATCCTTTTCGTCCTTAATCAAAATCTGAAATTATGAAACGATTGTTACTGTTGTTCGGTCTGCCGTTTTTGATTGCAATGTCGGCATCAGGGCAGGCTACTTCACTCAGACTTCATATTGCTTCAGGCTTTACAGGCTGTGAACTGAAGAATGAAAGTATGAGTCCGTTAACCTATTACGGCCCCGGAGCACATGGTTATATTGGCTTTATTGATGGTCGGCCCAAAGGCATTCATCAACTCTCTTTTTATGGTGGCGCCTCTTTTACCACTCCTTTTGTTGGGAATTCAATAATAAATCTCTACTCCTTCGACTTTGACTATTCGTACCTTGGAAAGTCGGGGCAGCTCGGCGGAACAGGTATTAACCTTTATGCCGGCGGGGCTTTTGCGATGCGTTTTGCCATGCGAAATCATCTGCAGTACAGCAATAATAATTTTGATATGGATCAGGCCTATTCTCTGGCTGTAGCCGGAATGGCTGAACGCGCAGTGAAGCTGAAAAGACGAAACCTCGGTTTTCAGTGGAAGCTCACCATGCCACTGGTGTCTGTCTCTATTGTTCCCGGATATATCGGCCGTCAGCCTGAAGGTTTTATCCTTAATGAAGAGGATGAGGACTGGCTTACTCCTTTGAGAAGCAGTGAAGTTGTTTCTTTTGGTAGCTTTTTCCGAATGATAAGTGATTTGGGCATCTCATGGAACCTGATAAATGGTAATGCCATATTTGTAAAGTATCGCTGGGATTTTACGCAAAACTCATCAGGAAACTATCTTGCAGATGCAAAACACCATTTTAGTTTTGGTTTTGATATTAACCTTAAATAGCCTGATGCCATGAAATATTTTCCGCTTCTTATTTTATTTGTTGTGTTGCTCTCTTCCTGTGAAAAAACAATCTGGAAAAGTGATCCCGCCAATGATCCGGCAACGAATTTTGAAACCCTTTGGAATACCGTGGATCAGAAGTACAGCTTTTTTGATTATAAGAATATTGACTGGGACTCGGTGTATAATATTTATATGGATAAAATCGATGAAAACACCACCGATAATGAACTTTTTGAGTACTGTGCCGAAGCATTGTTTGCTTTACGCGACGGCCATGTGAATATTATCAGCACCTGGGATGTTTCCCGCAACTGGGACTGGATGCTTGATTACCCGGAGAATCTGAATATGACCATTGTGGAGCGTAATTATCTTGGTGAAGATCACTGGCGCACCGGTGCGCTGCTTAATCAGGTGATTGATAGTGTGGGGTATATTTATTACGGAAGTTTTAGTTCCGGTGTTTCCGGTGAGCAGATGGATATTTTGCTGGAGCGGTTTAAAGGATTGAAAGGGATTATCATTGATGTCAGAGGGAATGGTGGAGGAAATATGGGTAATGCTGTAACTATCGCCGGAAGGTTTACAACGGAAGAGTATGTTTTTGGCAGTTACGTGCAGAAGTCCGGGCCCGGGCATGATGAATTCACCGACCCCGTTGAATTGCGGCAGAAGCCGGGAGGCGAGGAGCAGTATACCGGCAATGTGGTGGTTTTGACCAACCGCAGTTGTTACTCAGCGACCAACGATTTTGTCGCCCGCATGAAAGTGCTTGACCATGTGACTATCATGGGAGATAAGACCGGCGGTGGTGGAGGACTGCCCATTTACAACGAGCTTCCCAATGGCTGGAGATACCGTTTCTCTGCCACACAGACCTTTGATGCTGAAGGCAATAACATTGAGGGTGGTATTGAACCTGACATATGGGTATCGCTAAATCCTGAGGATGAAGCCAATGGCGTGGATACGATGATTGAGGAGGCGGTGGAGTATTTGAAAGTTATCTAAATTGTTCGTAAATTTGGATTGCAAAATAATAACCATAGTTTTTATTATCAAAATAACCAACGTCATGAAAAGGTTTTTTACAATTGCATTACTATCTGTTTTTGGAATGATTGGTGTTTTGTCTGCTCAAACTACCACCGTTTATTCCTATGATTGTAATTCCCAGGGGGGATGGACACTTTCCGGGACAATTCCTAATTCCGGAACGGTGAATCAACTTTCAGGATCATGGTCTGTTGTTACACCAACAACGCCATCTCCGTATGAAAATGCTTGTTTCTATACAGAAGGAAACAGCCCTTATCTTGAGGCAGGGGCAGGAAACTTTTTGGTTTATGTCTTAACAAGTCCCAGTATAAATCTATCCGGATATGACAATTGTGCTTTATCTTTTCAGAGCTATCTGGATACAGAAACAGGTAATTGGGATGGGGCATACATAGAATATAATAACGGTGGAGGCTGGAACCTTTTACCCTCGAGTGTGTTATGTCCGGCCTATGATGGAAATATTACACAGAATGCAGATAATCCATGGGGCGGAACTTACACTAACCCGGCTTGGTTCCAACTTGGAAGTGGTTGGGAGCTTATCACTGCTGATATTAGTTCATATGATAATACATCGATTCAATTTCGGTTTATTCTCTTTTCTGATAATCTAACTGTCGCTAATGGCTGGGCCATTGATGATATAAAAATCGTGAACAATCCTCCGGCGGTAAATATTACAAATGCCATTCAAACAGTATCTCTTACCAATGGTTCATCATATACAGGACAGAGTTATCTGGATTTTGGAACAACAGCTTCCTCAAAAACATTTATCATTCAGAATAATGGCACCAATTCAACACTGAATCTGACTGGTACACCTGACGTTTCAATCTCCGGGTCTTCTAACTTTACAGTTGTCCAGCAACCCGCCTCCTCAACAATTAGTGGTGGAGGAACCCAACCATTTGTGATTCAGTTTACACCAACTGCACCATTGGGATATAAATATGCAACGATAACAGTTCAAAATGATGATATTTACAGTACTTGTCCCAATAGTTCCAACTACACATTATATTTACGTGGAGAGATGTCAAACCAACCTCCGGTAGCAAACAATGATTCATGGATTGTTTATGTGAATGACTGGCGGTCAATACCAGGAAAACCAACAGGTGGGGTACTGCTTAATGATACGGATGGCGATAGCGATCCTTTAACTGTAGGTAATCCCGGAAACAGAACTTCCACCTTGGGTGTAACGGTGAATCTTGCTTCTGATGGTTCTTTTACTTATACAGCTCCTGCAAATCAGGTTGATGTAACGGATTCTTTTACTTATTATGCCAACGACGGACAGGCAAACAGTAATACTGCAACAGTGAGTATATATTTAAGAAAAGCAATCTATAATGGTACAGCGCCTAATAGTACAACAGGAAATTGGAATGGCGGATACTTTCCCAATAGCACTACAGATGTAGTTTTCCAAACTGGGAATATTCAGGTTTCAACAAGTATGGTTATAAGGAACCTGCAGATTTATAATGCAGCAACATTTTATTGTACAGGAGGTGCAACGCTAACTGTCAATAATTCTATAGGAAATGAGAACAGAACTGGCATGACATTATCCTCTCCGGTAATTTTAAATTCAGGTATAAAGATTCATGATTAGGTTTGGCAACAGAGATAAAAAAACGCTGTCTGATTATATTTCAGACAGCTTTTTTTTATTTACATCTTCCCATATTCATAATCGGAATCGTATATGATGCCTCTTTTGTGATATTCCAGTTATTTAAAGGCACAGCACTGCTTTCTGCAGGATTTGTAAACAAGGCCTTGCCACTATTCACACGCTCATCCCAGATTTCCCACTGTCCGTTGCGGTACCCTATTCTTGAGGCATCTTTTTTAAAGATACCATCTGTATCGAGGAAGTAG
>PKSY01000053.1 GCA_002869405.1 Marinilabiliales bacterium | reverse complement strand
TTAAAGTTCCCCAGTTTCTCAATATTGAGATACATAGGGTGTAAAGCGATAACAGATATTGCTTTGTAAGGATAGGAATCGAGCCAGGAGTGGGAAGCCACTGTTTCGTTAACGGGAAGGATCTGGATCATCTTCATTCCGGTCATTGCGCACCAGTCGGCAAGGGGCTTCAAGTCGTTAAATTCGCCAACGCCGAAACCATCTTCACTGCGCAATGAGAAGACAGGTATTGCCACGCCGGTGCCTTTCCAGTTATGGCCATACCGGAATGGGGTGTCATTCAGCATAAAACCCTGAGCAGCATCCAGCGATGAGAGGTTAGGTATCGTTCTGTCATTACCGACTTCCCAGAATTCGAGGTGTTTATTTTTTTTATGGTAGAAGCAGTATTTATATTGTAGAGGTTCTTCAATTTTCGCAAGATCTATTTCGGCCTGCCAGATTCCGTTTGGTGCTGCTTTCATTGCGAGCGGCTTCGAGTGATTCCAGCTTCCGAGTTGTTTTTGATTACCGGCAACGGCAACGACATAACCCTCTTTTACAATTGGAGCCGCAACAGAGAGGAGGAGTTTTCCCGGTTTTGCTTTGCGAAAGCTGCTTTTTACATTTTCTGCAAAAACATTGATGAACGGTCGTGAAGTAAGGATGCCGTTTATGTCGTGGCGAGGTCGCCAGAAGTCGCGGATTCTAATCTCTTCCGCCACACTGTCGCGGAGATTAATCAGTCGCAATTCGCCGGCTTCCGGCAGAGAAAAGCCCGGTCGTTCGAAGTGATACCGGTACTGAAGATTACAGCTAGAGCCACGTGTAGCATAGGATGCATGCCACTCACCGTCATCACTGTAGCTCATGGGAATACGGTGACGTTCGGTACTACCCTGAAGGGTATTGTCAATAAGTTCTATCTCAAGGTATTCACCCCATTCGGTGAAATAATTTATATGAAAAAACAGTCTCATAGCGCAGGCTTAAATGAATATCTCTCTTTTGGTATTCTGTAGGTATAAAAATACGGAAAAAATTGATAACATTGGGCTTTTGTAGCAGTAGATTGATGGAAACGTTTTCGGTAGGATTAGTTGTTTCACAAAGATCCACTAAGAAGGCACAGAGAGCCACAGAGATTTCCCATTTAAATACATTTAAAAGAATACCGCAAAGGCAGAAAGGCGCTAATACGTCTTTGCGTCTTTCCGCCATTGCGGTTAATAATTTCAACTATTGATTTTTTTTCGAGCCGCGATGAATCGCCGGCTCTCCATCCAGGTCGTTGCAGCAACTTTTTTGGGAGAGGCACGATTTATCGTGTCTCGGGGTTGGTTAAGATAAGCATGGCGGTGCGTAGTTACCGGGAGAGATTTAAGCGGTAGAGCCCCACCGCCGTGGAACTCTGAAAAAGATCCGGTGAATCATATTGTAGAGGCACGATTCATCGTGTCTCGGAGTAGTTGAGATACGCACGGTGGTGTGTATTTACCGGGAGGGGTTACCGTGCATTAGCATATTTTGATTCGCATTTTAGGCAGGTCCTCAGTAGGTTTAGCGTAGGAGGGCGGCCGGGCTGGCTATCCGCTATAGCCGTCATGGCACCAGGCGTTTCCGTCTGGTCGTGCCGGGGTCTTCGTGCCTCAGCCACGGCACTCCCGTCGTCAATGAACCACGGGCTGCACCCGTGGTTATGCCAATATGGCGCCTACAACGCCGAGAGGTTGCAGTACTATACGTTGTCTCTGAGCTCTTTTGACTGGGATTTTTGCGGTGAGGGGCCTACAGTGTCTGGAAGGTGGGTGATCCCCGGGGTTACGCCTGTGCAGCGCCTACAGCGCCGGGAGTTATAATACGCTACATGTGATAACTGGCGTATGGCTGGGGTTGTGGTATAGCGATGTCTACTGCGCCAGGAGGTTCTGTCTGGTAGGTTTGCGAATAGCTCCGTGAGGAGCGACAACAGGCATAACCCAGTGCGTAGCGCGGGGTAGATAACGCCAACGGCGTTACACCGCTCTGTAGGAGCGGCACAACTTATAGCATCTACATAATCGTTTTTAACGTATTCTTTAGTGCCTCCATATTGCTCGGTCTCGGTGCATCAGAGTCTATTATTCTCCCTTCTTTATCAACAAGCAGATAGTGCGGAATACTTTTTATTTCATATAATTCAGATAACTCACCATATTGAACTTTTGTGAGCCTGTAATGGTCTCCCTGGATGTTGTGGGCTTCAATCGCTTTTTGCCAACTATCTTCATCACACCCATTCGCCAGGAAGATGAATTCTACATTGTTTGCTGTAAGTTCAGCTTTGATGGTATTGGAGTGCGGAACTTGAATCAAACAGGGGGCGCAGGATGGAGACCAGATATGAATATAGAGTATTTTATCCTGATGTTTAGTTTTAATGCTCTGTAGCAAATTGTCATGGGTATCTTTTTCTGAAATTGTAGGAAAACCATCTCTCAGGGACTCTTCGTAACGCTTTTTCAATTGATTTACCTCTGCTGTAATTCTTGACTTTATATATGAATTTTCAATGAGATTTGTGTAGTCAGTATATTGTAAATACTCATAATTGTTTTGTTGTAATCTGCTATCGATCGTTTTCGCAATTAAAATATCCTTTATCATACCATCCTTGTGTTTCAACACCTGGTGCATGTGAGCATCGAAGATTTTATGTCCAACATTGATCTTATCTTTTTTAATTTTCATTAAAGTATCTTCCGAAACTCCGAAAAATACAACTTCAGCAAAATAGTCGTCCAAAAATGCCAGATATTCATAGTTATCCAGAACGATGAGTTGGTCTGTATTCGAGATATCTACAAAGTCATAGTAATTTTCAGGAATTGAATCATGGAATACTTTAGGAGGAATTCCATTAGCAACAGAGTGGTACATTGGATAGCTGGACAGATTTAACCAACTTTTGAATTTTATCTTTCTCTTAGCCCATTCTTTAAATGCTTTGCTGTGAGTATGTTCAAGAACGTATTTTTCAAGTGCTTCATTATGCTTTTTTAACTGATCGTTTATTGCAATTGTGTATTGGTATCCATCTAATCGAGCTTGAAGTCTAAGATCCATCTCCTTGTCAAGTATTTCCTCATGATAGAACGTCATAAAGCGGATCATCTCTTTATTAAGCTCTTCTGATGTTCCTGTTACGGTAATCGCGGTATAGAAATTCTCCCAGGAAAACTCAGTGTTGTTAAGTATATTAGCATCTATCACAACGTGTATGCTGTCGCCAGGGCTAAGTCGAAGATCATAAAAGTCTTTATAAAACAATCGAATAACCTGTTTATGTGCTATCTCTGTCTCCCATTGAAATTTCCCGGAAGTATCGAATTCTATAATTTTCTTATTTCCTCCTGAGATCATATCCACCCAAAAGATAGATATAGTATTATTGCCTTGTGTATACTCGTGTCCTGATACCTGTCCGGTAATGATGGTTTTTTGTGGGATTAACTTTCTGAGAGAATGCTGACAGCTTGTTAAGAATATGGCACAAATGAATATAGCGGTCAGGTTGATGAATATTGCAGTTCCTGGAAGTTTTTCTCTCTTGATCGAATTCATGGCGAGTTGTTAAAAAGGTTATTGAGAATAAAGGTATTGATTAAGTTGGCTATCGGAAGTTGATTAACATATTTTATAATAATGGATGTTAAATTAAACGATAAATACTATTTAAAGACTTAGCGTCAGTGTTTATTTGTTATGTTTGATTCAGCCTAACAAAATTCATTTATGAAAAATTCGATCATTTGCTTCAAAGGTGAGATCCTTGAGATGGTTTGGGAGGTAGATTCTGAAATGCTTGAAAATGCGATAAATCGCAGGCTCTCCATACCCATTGTCATTGGAACTTGACCTGAAGAGGCACGATTAATTGTGTCTGAATATCTATTGTTGGGGCAAGCTTTTATTCTCCAACAATAGGAAACTCCTTATAAAACCTCAATAAGTTAATGGTTTCGTCTTTAAGTTTATTCCTGACAAAGGTCTTCATTTCAGGATCCATAAACTCCCCCAGTCCTTGGAGTATGTTTAAGCTTTTGTTTTTCTCAAGGTAATCAATGCAACTCTGAATGTATTTCTGATAGGGCATTCCCATTCTGTGCTCTATAATTGAACGATTTACCGGAGTTTGTCTGTTCATGAAAAACCAGCAATCAAAGATATCTCTGTTTGTAACTGAACTCCTGTCCAGTAAAGCACATAATTTGTGAGCAAACATATTCTCCTGAGTCATGACTTTTATCGGGATTCCGAGAAATGTCTTTATTTCATATTTATCATCAAAATTACGGTTTGAGATTTCAATTTTTAATTTCCGTTCTCCTGTTCCATAATTTACTACCATTATGATTCCGTAATGCTTTATCGCTTCATCGTGGATTGTACCATATTTAAGTGCTATATTTCTGATTTTTTGATACACCATTTCTTCTTTTGATATATCTAATAAATTAAAATCAAGATCAACTGAAAATCGGGGTAGGTCGTAGAAGAACATTAATGCAGTTCCACCTTTAAAGCCAAGAATTCCGGCAAGGGCAATGTCTGTACTGATATCTTTCAGTATCTGCACCATGAAAAATTTATGTCGGTTTATATCAAACATCCTGTAAAATTTTTACAGCCTTTTTATCTAATGAGGGAGAGTTGAAAGCTGAAAGTATTTGATCGATTTTATTTTTATCTAAAATTGAAGGGTTATCGATATAACAATCTCCATTCAAATATATATAATCCAGAAATGCTCTTTCAGGAGTAGCTATACTTACTCCTTTGTCATTAATATTTATTCCTGAACTATTAACAAGTATTTCGTTCTTAATTTTTCTAAACCGAAATACCGATCCATCCACCTCTGTTGTTCTCGATAAATAGCTGACAGAGGTCAGGGAAGAGTCATATTGAAATATGACACCAGCTTTTTGAAGCACATAGTCTGTTGAAAGATATGATGGTGTATATATTTTTGAGGCCAGTTCCTCTTTTGAGTATTTATTAAGTGCATAAATCCCTTTTCGCAGGTTTAATAATTCTCCTTTTTTTACCAGATAATGAACGCGTTGATTGAGAGATACAAAGTCGTTTTGATCTGTTAACAGCGCAATTTCATTTAGACGAAATACTGTTTTCCCTGATCGGTAAAGCGTTAGAATAATATTATTTCGTAAACCAGACATTTCAAATTATCATATTTATAGTTCACGAAAATAGTACATCTGATACTAAAATCCAAACTTAAACTACTTTAAGCCGCGATGAATCTCCGGCTCTCCATTCATACCAATGCAATTTTATGTTCCGGCGAGGCACGATTTATCGTGTCTGAAATAACGTAAACCATTTACTCTTCCAGACCCGACAGGAGAGAAATACCTGTCGGG
>PKSY01000069.1 GCA_002869405.1 Marinilabiliales bacterium | reverse complement strand
AAATACACTCAGGAGTACTACGAATGTGGTACCTGAAGTCATAAATGTACGACCTAAAGTACTGTTAACCGCGGCGTTAATATTATCTTTAAAACCACGTTTAGGGTAGAGCCCTACATATTCACGTATACGGTCAAAGATAATTACTGTATCGTTGATAGAGTAACCGATGATTGTCAGGATGGCCGCAATAAATGACTGGTCAATTTCAAGGTTAAATGGCAGGATACCATAGAACAACGAGTAAATAGAAACAGTAATCATCGCATCGTGAGCCAGTGTAACAAGACCACCCACACCAAACTGCCATCTTCTGAATCGTGCTGCGATATAGATAAAGATTACTACGAGAGCAATTACAATTGCCCATACAGCGCGTTGTTTGATATCATCAGCAATGGTAGGACCTACCATCTGGCTGGAGAGGATACCGATAAGTTTCTCATCACTGTCTCCTGCGAAGTTCTTATAATCTAATGGTGTAGAATAGAAGTCTTTCAGACCGTTAAAGAGTTTTGCGTTAACGATAGAGTCAACCTCAACGCCAATATCATCTATCATGTAGTTAGTCGTAATTTTCACCTGACGTGAAGGACCAAATGTTTTAACAACCGGTGCGCTGCCAAATTCATCCGATAATGCGNATCTTCAGTTGTTACATCATTATCAAATCTAACTACATATGTACGACCACCGGCAAAGTCAACACCCTGATTAAGACCACGGGTTGCCAGAGAAACAATACCAATACCGATTACAACAGCTGATACAATATAGAATGTTTTACGCTTTGAAATAAAGTCAACATTAATATTGGTAAACCATCCCTCAGTCTTCTTGTTGCTAAATTTCAGCGGTTTGTTCTTAGAGAGTCTTCTGAAGAAAATCAGACGTGAGATAAAGATTGCTGAGAAGAGTGATGAAAGGATACCGATAATAAGTGTTGTTGCAAAACCCTGTACAGGACCTGAGCCAAATACATAGAGTACAACAGCAGTAAGAAGGGTTGTAATGTTACCATCGATAATCGCAGAGTAAGCGTTTTTGTAACCATCTTCCACGGCGAGTCTGATACCTTTACCTGCGCGGGTTTCTTCCTTAATACGCTCGTAGATGATAACGTTGGCATCCACGGCCATACCGATTGTAAGTACGATACCTGCAATACCGGGGAGAGTAAGTACAGCGCCAAGTGATGCAAGCACACCAAACATAAAGAAGATGTTGGTAAGCAGTGCGAGGTCGGCCACATAACCACCACGGTTGTAATAGAGAACCATATAAACCATTACCAGAATAAAGGCAATGATGAAAGAGTTGATACCTGAGCGAATCGCTTCACGACCGAGTGACGGACCAACGATTTCTTCCTGAACGATATGTGCAGGAGCAGGGAGTTTACCTGCTTTAAGGATGTTTGCGATATCCTGAGCTTCTTCAACGGTCATATCACCACCGGAGATAGAAGAACGTCCACCGGCAATTTCGCCACGAACATTTGGATATGAGTAAACATAATCATCAAGAACGATCGCAATCTGACGACCTGCGTTTTCACCTGTAAGGCGTTTCCAGATACGGGCACCTTCAGAGTTCATCGCCATTGAAACTTCTACACGACCGTTCTGATCATAGTCCTGACGGGCATCCACGATAACATCACCACCAAGAGGGGCTTTACCGTCGCGGGTGGTAACTTTAAGTGCCACCAGCTGAAGCTGATCCGGAGCATACGACTCAGGGTCGTTAGTCCATGCCAGTTTCATGTCGCGTGGGAGAATATTTCTCACACGGCGAAGCATATAGTTTACACTTGCTGTATCTTTAATAAATGCAGAACCAACAGAAGCACTCTCACCGGGAACTACCTGACCTTGCGCATTCTGATAGAATGAAGGCTGTAAGTAGCGGAACAGTGGATTCTCTGATTCCCAGTCTTCACGTGACTGATCAGCAGCATCGGTATCAATTTCAGCATCTTCAATCAGATCTTCCAGCGACTGTTCGTCTTCAGTAGCTGTTGTGTCATCAGTTTCAGCAATCTCTTCAGCAGTCTCTTCAACTACTTCCTGAGTTGTCTCTTCTGATACCTGAGCTACCTCTTCTGTTGTCTCTTCAGTGTCATCCTGTACATAAGCTGCTTCCTCTTTTTCCATTTCCCTGAGACGGATGTTGGCGTCAGTGAAGTAAGTATGAACTTCGTTGAACTTGTAAGTTTCCCAGAATTCAAGTTTTGCGGAACCCTGGAGAAGTTTACGAACACGTTCCGGTTCTTTTATACCCGGAAGTTCAATAAGGATACGACCAGTTTGCTGAAGTTTCTGGATGTTTGGCTGAGCAACACCAAAGCGGTCAATACGTGTACGCAGGATTTCGAAGGAGCGGTCAATAGCTCCGTTGGTTTCCTGACGAATAATTGACAATACTTCTTCATTGGTAGAAGTAGTAGTGATGCCACGGTTTTTGAATTCGTAAGCGTAAATGGCTGCGAGTTTGGCGTTTGGGTCAAGCTCAAAGAATGAATTTGCGAAGAGTGTAATGAAGTCATCCTGAGAATTTTTCATTTTCTCCTGCGCCATACTGATAGCTTCGTTGAATGTGGGATCCTGGCTGTAGCCCGAAAGCGCGCGTACAATATCTACCACAGAAACTTCCATGGTTACGTTCATACCACCTTTAAGGTCAAGACCAAGGTTTACCTCACGTTCTTTACAATCCTGATAAGTGAATTTCTTACCAATATTGAATACCGTTTCATTCTTCATGGAATCGAGATAATAACGCTCACGTGCAGTTTCCAGTGAATCTGCAATAAATCCTTCTCTCAATTCGTCTCCTTTGGCTAAACGTTTAGCCAAATCAGTAGTTGTTTCGCTTTGTGCATAATGCCTGGCTTTGCGCTCTACATTTCTTGTTACGAATGTAAAAGAAAGCTGGTACAGACAGACCAGGGCAAAAGCTATTGCGAAAAATCTAATAGCACCTCTACTTTGCATTTGTAAATGAGTTTGTTATATTAACTTTCTACGTTTTTTAAGCGTGCAAATATAGGGTTTCATAATTAAAATCACAATTAATAAGATTAAAGAATTCCATAATTCACTACCGAAGAAAAAAATGTACTTTTGTATTAATCATATTTTAACGTTTACTTTATGACAAGGCCTCGTTTTTTAGTATTATTATTGATATTTATTTCTAACTCTTTCATTGTTGTGTTTTCTCAGCAACCATTTGGTTTTGAGCGATATGACGAGGTGTCGGTTTTTGATGATAATGAAAACAAGCTGGATTTTCCATGGGTGGGAGGTGTGAATGCCGTACAGTTCAATACTATCGATCTTAACAATGATGCCCTGCCTGATTTAGTGTGTTTCGACAGGCTCGGGGATCGCATTCTGACTTTTATAAATGAAGATAGTCAATGGAATTATCAACCTCAGTATCAATCTTTGTTTCCTGAAATACATCATTGGATGATACTCAGGGATTTTAACGGCGATGGGAAAAAGGATCTTTTTACCTATACCACCGGCGGAATAAAAGTTTTTCGGAATGAAGGTGATGAGGCGCCTTCCTTCACACAAATTACGGATCCATTTCTGACATCCCTGCAGGGAAATATTCAAACCAATATCCTGGTTACATATGCCGATTATCCGGGTATTGCTGATATGGATTATGATGGCGATCTTGATATTCTTACATTCTGGGGTCTGGGCTCTTTTGTTGAGATGCATAAAAACTTTTCCATGGAACGCTATGGGAATGCTGATTCCCTTGAGTTTGAAAAGATCACTTTCTGCTGGGGCCATTTTGCAGAAAGCGAAGAATCCAATGAGCTTTTCCTGGATACCTGTATCAATGGCGGTGGTCATCCCGGAGGGCAGGTGAAGCATACCGGTTCTACATTTTTACTTTTCGATAAGGATAATGATGAGGATCTTGATCTTTTACTTGGTGATGTAGATTATCCTACCATGGCAATGCTTGAAAACGGTGGCGACAACCAGGAAGCGCATATGATATCTCAAACCACGATTTTCCCGGTTGATAATCCGGTATTTCTATATTCTTTTCCGGCTGCTTTTCTGGAAGATGTGGACTTTGATAACAAACCCGACCTGCTGGTGGCGCCTTTTGATCCTTCGCCCGACCACTCTGCTTTTAATAATAATATCCTGTTTTATAAAAACACCGGTGATTTCCGGTTTAGCTATATCCAGGATGATTTTTTACAAGATCAGATGATTGATTTGGGGGCAGGTGCATATCCTTCTTTTCATGACTGGAATAATGACGGGCTTCAGGATCTTGTGCTGGGAAATGAAGGGATTAAGGATACTTGTTATATGGATGAATTCTATACTCTCTATTGTAAATACCGAAGTTCCCTGAAGCTTTATCTCAATACCGGGACACCGGAAAGTCCTGAGTTTACGCTTTCAGACAATGATTTAGGAAGCCTGTTTTCTTATAATATTCACGGCCTTCATCCTGCTTCCGGTGATATTGATGGGGATGGTGATACAGATATTGTTTGTGGTACGGAAGAGGGGACTTTTGTCTGGCTGGAAAGAGTAAATAATAGTTTTCCGCCTGATTTTGTAGTCCATGAAAATGCTTTTGATGCGATATCCTGTGGTCGCAGCTCAGCCCCGGCACTTATTGATATTGATAGTGATGATGATATGGATATTATTTGCGGAAACAAAGGCGGAATGTTATCATGGTTTGAAAACACCGGGTCAGGAAAAAACCCGGAGTTTATACTAAAATCAGATGCTTTTGGTGGCGTTGATGTAAGGGATTTGATGGTGAGTTATGACGGTTACAGTACGCCCTCTTTCTATCGTAATAGCAGTGGTGAATTGCAACTTTTTGTGGGTTCTGAGTCGGGTCGTATTTTTCTTTATGATGAAATTGAGGGGAACCTCGATGGAACATTCCGGCTTGTATCTCAGGATTTGCATTATCTGGATCCGGGAAAACGTTCCGATTGTGAGGTCGTCAGGCTTAACGGGGATGATTATCCGGAGATTCTGGTAGGGAATTATTCCGGAGGATTTACATTATACAAAGGAGTGTGGCCTCCGTCAGGTGCAGATGAATTAAGGTCAGAGTCTGAAATAACTCTTATCCCCAACCCGGCAACAACAAGTGTAAGAGTTGTGAACCGCAGCAACCGGAAATTATCAGGAGAAGTGTTGATTTATAATGCAGAAGGTAATT
>PKSY01000332.1 GCA_002869405.1 Marinilabiliales bacterium | reverse complement strand
TATTCTCCTGTTCGCTATTCTGCTGTTCGCTATTCTCCTGTTCCTTATTCTCCTGTTCCTTATTCTCCTGTTCGCTATTCTGCTGTTCGCTATTCTCCTGTTCGCTATTCTCCTGTTCACTATTCTCCTGTTCGCTATTCTGCTGTTCCTGATTCTGCTGTTCGCTATTCTGCTGTTCCTGATTCTGCTGTTCTTGTTGCTGCTTCAGCATTTTTCTTGCATACTCAAGGTTATACCGCGCCTCATCAAAACCCGGACGACTTCGAAGTGCCTCTTTATAGGCTGCAATTGCTTTCTGGTAATCCTGCGCTTTCATTAAAGTATTACCGAGGTTATATGCAGCTTTTGCCTTTTCATCCGCTCCCCCAGCCTGATCTGCAGCCATTGCAAAGTTCCCCTGTGCAGCCTCGTAATTCTCCTGCCGGTAAAGTGCATTTCCCAGATTATAAAGTGCTTTTTCCTTTTCTTTTTCAGGATTATCAATTGCGCGACGGTAATCCAGCTCAGCTTCCTGATAGTCACCTTCACGGTAATCCTTATTGCCGGAACGAATATCCTTTCTTGGATTCTGAGCTACAGAAGTCAGAAATCCAAAAACAGTCAAAAGCAATATGAGGGTTAAGTTTTTCATCATTTCTGTGTATTAAAAAGGTTTATGGATGAGAACAGCCTGCTTTTCCTTGACGAGATCAGTAATTCTGTCAACAGGAATAAAACAGCCAGCGCCAGGAAATACTGAAAACGGTGTTCATAATCAGAAAACACACGACTTTCGATTTCGCTCTTTTCCAGGGCATTAATCTCTTTAAAGACACCATCGAGCCCGGCGCGCGAATTATTGGCCCGCACATAAATACCATTTCCGGCAGCTGCAATTTCGCTCAGCATTTCATCATTCAGTCGTGTTACAATCGTATTTCCCTGTTTGTCCTTTTTAAATCCGGTCTGCCGTCCACCCTGAAAAACAGGTATTGGTCCTCCGTCAGGAAGCCCCATACCTATGGTATAGACGATAATTCCTTTTTCGGCCGCTTTCTTTGCTGCATCAACAGCATCTCCCTGATGATTTTCTCCATCAGTTATTACAATAATTGCTTTTTGATGGTCATTATCATCGAAAGATCCGGATGCAAGCTCAATAGCATCACCAATTGCAGTACCCTGCACAGGAATAAGGTCGGTATTCACGGTAGAGAGCATTAATCTTGCAGCAGCATAATCAGTAGTTACCGGCATTTGCATATAAGCTTTTCCGGCAAACACGACCATACCCAGGCGGTCTCCCTCCAGTTTTCCAATGAGCCTTGAAATAGCCTGTCGTGAACGTTCCAAACGATTGGGTTTAATATCTTCTGCGAGCATTGAATTGGAAACGTCGAGCGCTATCACCATATCAATACCCTTACGTTTTACGTTTTCCATCCGGGAGCCTACCTGAGGATCGGCGGCACCAACCACCAGAGAAGCCCATGCCAGCGAAAAGAACAGGAATTTAATTCGCTTTCGGGCATCAGAAACACCGCCCATCAAACGGGAAACAACTTCAGGGTCCCCGATACGACTCATAATGCGACGCTTTCTTTGCATCAGCAAAAAGTGAAGCACCCAAAACACCGGAATAAGTGCCAGTGCATAAAGCATATATGGATAAGCAAAACGAATCATCTTAATACTTTTACGGTAACATTTTTAATACTGTAGATCGAAGCAGAAACTCCAGTGCCAGAAGCATCAGAGCGAGAATTACCAGGGGAAAGAACTCTTCACTTTTCACCTGAAAATCCGTAACATCAATCTTCGATTTCTCCATCTGATCAATTTCATCAAATATCTCCTTCAGCGAGCTGTTTCCCGTTGCCCGGAAATATGTTCCACCGGTTATATCGGCAATCTGCTTTAGAGTCTCTTCATCAATTCTTACCTCAACCTGCTGGTAAGTTTTTCTACCGAAAATATCTCTTGCCGGCATCGGAGCCATTCCGTTTGTTCCAACGCCAATTGTATAAACTCTGACTCCGTATAACTTTGCGATTTCAGCTGCCGATAACGGATCCACTGAACCACGGTTGTTTTCACCATCTGTAAGCAGAATAATTACCTTGCTAATGGCCATGCTTTCACGCAGCCGGTTCACAGCTGTTGCAAGACCGTCGCCAATAGCAGTTCCATCTTCAAGCACACCACTCTTTACATCTTTCGTTAAAGCTTCTACCACACTGTGATCGGTAGTCAGTGGGCATTGAGTAAAAGACTCACCACTGAAGATCACCAACCCGATTCTGTCATTTGGTCTTCCGGCAATAAAATCTCCGGCAACAACTTTGGCAGCCTCCAGCCTGTTGGGCTTAAAATCCTCCGCAAGCATACTGCCACTAACATCAAGTGCCGTAACCACATCGATTCCTTCAATAGTCACGTTTTGCCCCCTGGAGCTTGACTGCGGGCGCGCAAGTGCGATAATCAGAGCTGCAACAGCAAGCATCCGAAGTACAAACAAGCCGTGAAAGATATAATGCCTGAATCCGGAATGTGTATTTCCAAAAGCGCTACTGTCTGCAACACGGACATCACCGTAGTTGCGTAAACCTTTCCAGATATACCATCCTGCCAACAAAGGAATTATCAGTAATAAGTATAAAAATACAGGACTGGCAAACTCAATATTATTAAACACTTCCGCCCTCCTTTCTTACTGATGACTCCTCTAAGGCCTTCAGTTTTTCCTCTTTTGCCTTTTTTTGAACAGAATCATTGTATGTTTCCATAATCAATTCCTTCGCCTGAATCCATATGGCTTCATTTTCCTCTGGTCCGGGCACAGACTTGGCAAACTTCACTAAATCAGACTCCGAGAACAAAGAATCAATCTCTTTCTGATACTCGCAAAGCACCTCATCAGAGAGTATCTGCTCAAGTATTTCAGTAGTTGATAATTCAACTGCACTAACTTCAAACTGTCTCTCAAAATAGACTCTAAGTATATCGGTTATTCCCTGATAATAATCCTTAAGTGCGCCTTTTTGCCACAATTTACGCTCTTTTAAATCATAAAGTGCATCAATTGCCTGTTTATGCGGTGGCTTTACGGGTTTCTTTCTAACCAGTAAAGGTGTCTCCTTCTTCTTTCTCCTGCTTATGAGAACAAATATCAAAACAACAATTGCTACAGCAAGCAACCCTCCGAGGGTATAAGGCAACACCTCCATAAAGGTAACGGGCATGTCATGGATAGGCATTATGTCTTTAAAAGCCTGAGTGGTGTCCACCTGAACGGTATGCACTTCAAGCAGGTGTGCCATAGTTTCAATTTCACGTTCCAATCCGTCAACATCAATAAGGAAATGAAACGGAGGAACTGCATAATACCCTGAATCAAAAGAGGTAATACGTAACTCCTGGCTATATTTTACATTGTTGTCTTCTAAAAAAGAAGTATCAATAGCAGATTTTCGAAGTACTTCAATCTCACTGATCAGCGTATCATTTATTTCAGGCCACGAAATTTTGGCTTTTACGGGGGCAGTAACCAGAAGCCTCAGGTTAGTCTGCTCACCAATAAGGATAGAGGAAGTATCGAGCCGTGCCTTTACACTTATATCCTGAGCAAATGTTGCCGGTAAAAACAACAGCACAATCCATACAAATAAAATATATCGAATAACTTTTTTCATCTTACATCCTGCTTTCCCGTTTTCTGAATAACATCATCAATGGTTTCACATAATCCCTGTCGGTTGTCAGTGTGGCAAAATCAATTCCGTTTCGCATAAAAACTTCATTCACCTTACGATCGATATCATTAAAGTATTTTGCATACCCTGCACGAACCTTTTTGCTGGAGGAGTCGACCCAACGCCTTACATTCTTTTCTTTATCGAAAATCCTCACAAAACCAAGATCAGGAAGAACAGACTCCGCAGGATCGGAAACTCTCAGCGCCACAATATCGTGCTTGTGATTTGCGATTCGCAGAGCCTTTTCAAAGTCATTATCAATAAAATCACTAATCAGAAATACCGTAGCACGCTTTTTAATTGCATTGGACAGAAACCGCAGTGCTTCAGCTATATCAGTTTGTTGATTATCAGGATGAAAGTCTATCAGCTCGCGAATAATTCGTAAGATATGAGATGTGCCCTTTTTGGGAGGAATAAATTTCTCTACTTTATCACTAAAGAAAATCACACCTACCTTATCATTATTGGTGATAGCTGAGAAAGCGAGCACAGAAGCCACTTCAGTAATCAGGTCTTCTTTCAGTTGCTGTCGGGTACCGAATTCATTTGAACCACTGACATCAATCAGAAGCATTACCGTAAGTTCACGTTCCTCTTCATAAATTTTTACGTAAGGATGATTAAGCCTTGCCGTTACATTCCAGTCGATATTTCTGATATCATCACCATACTGATACTCTCTGACTTCGCTAAACGCCATTCCGCGCCCTTTAAAAGCACTATGGTACTGCCCCGCAAAAATTTGCGAAGAGAGACCACGTGTTTTGATCTCAATCTTACGTACTTTTTTTAATATTTCAGAAGTATCCATATTGATATTTGTCTGTAGTTTTTACGGCACCTCAACGCGGTTCAGAATTTCATTAATGATATCTACCTGAGTAACATTTTCTGCTTCAGCCTCATACGAAAGACCGATACGATGACGCAACACATCATGGGCAACAGCTCTGACATCTTCAGGAATTACATAACCACGGCGTTTGATAAAGGCATATGCTTTTGCTGCAAGTGCGAGATTTATGGATGCACGTGGTGAAGCTCCATAATTTATCATTGATGCATACTGGTCCATTCCATAATCACCGGGAAAACGGGAGGCAAAAACAATATCTGTAATGTAATTCTCGATTTTTTCATCCAGATAAACCATATTTACCACTTCTCTGGCTCTGAGGATATCATCAGTTTTTACAACTTTATTTGTCTTCATGGTTGTACCGGAGATATTCTGACGAAGAATCACCTTCTCCTCCTCTTTTGTGTGGTATCCGATTACAACTTTCAACATAAACCTGTCGACCTGAGCTTCAGGCAAAGGATAAGTACCTTCCTGCTCGATGGGGTTTTGAGTGGCAAGCACCAGAAAAGGTTCCTGAAGCGGGAAAGTCTCCTCACCGATTGTCACCTGACGTTCCTGCATGGCCTCCAGCAGGGCACTTTGCACCTTTGCCGGAGATCTGTTTATCTCATCCGCGAGGATAAAGTTTGAAAAAACAGGCCCTTTACGTACTATAAATTCTTCTTTTTTCTGGGAATAAATCATCGTACCCAAAAGGTCGGCTGGCAGCAGATCGGGAGTAAACTGTATTCTCGAAAAACCTGCCTCAAAAGTACTGGCAAGTGATTTTATAGCCAGAGTCTTTGCCAGACCGGGAACACCCTCAAGCAGAATATGACCTCTGGTAAGCAATCCTATCAGCAGTCGTTCAACCATGTGTTTCTGACCAACAATTACCTTATTCATCTCAGCAGTAATCACATCCACGAAGGCGCTCTCCTGCCGGATCATTTCATTTAGTTCTTTTATGTTCGTTTCCATTTGGTAAAATTTTTCCATTGACGGTTGCAAAAATAAAACACGGCTGCTACAGGATATGCAGAAGCCGTGTTAAAATATGTTAAGGTATCTTTTAAAATATGTGAAAATTCAGCAATTAGAGGCCGAATTTCTTTTGGAGGTGCTTTGGAACAGCATCTTTATGAACCATAATTGCAACCGTATTCAGCCGAACATAAGCCTCTGACATGTTCAGATAGCCACCCATTTCATTACTGTCAGTATCCCAGGAATTTTTTGTTTTATAATAGATATTGCCTGCATGATCTTCAACAACACCAGTCAGGTGCATTAAATGGTCGTCGGTAGAGGTATAATTAGCAAACACCTCCATTCTTGCATCATCGTCAATCTGCTGTTCAGGAACAGGGCCTTCAAAAGCATAGAGTTTATCTGCGCGCTCACTTGCAGGTATTGCCTCCCAACGCGACTGTTCTGTTCCGGCCATATTATCCACTTTTTCCTCCGGAACGATTGCCACGCCGTTACGATGGGAAAAACCGCGACTGCTTACATCGCCATCCCAGCATACAGAGAAACCATTTTCAAATGCATAATTTATCACCTCCATCATTTCATCAAGAGGAACATTTACGTATGAGGAATACGACCAGTTATCAGGAATCTGAAGGTTTACCTTTTCATACCACTCGTAGCAGTTATATGACGTCAGCTCCACATAATCATCGGGATTAAACTTCCGGACTTCAACAAACTCTTTTGATTTGTCTTCCGGCACAGGACCCATATATACGTCAAGCAATGCACGGAAACCATCAAACCAGACCTCGGAAAGCCTGCGACCTTTGTTTTGCACCACTGCGGAAACAAATCCTGAGAGCACTGCATCGAGCTCACTATGGTTATGTTTCTCTTCACCTTTTGTAAGACCCGGGTACCCTTTTTCAGTAACCATTCCATATTCACGAATAACATCGAAAGCATCATGAGCCTGTCCGCCGGGGCTGAAGTTAGCTTTTCCGTGGCGACGCACATAGTCAATCGCCTTATTTTCATAGGAATATCTCACGAAAAACATTTCTGAGAGGTCGTATTCATCACCGGTAACACGCAACAATTCAGCCTCTAAAAAAGAGGTAGCAGCAAAACTCCAGCACGTTCCGGAGCGGTGCTGGTCCTTAACAGGTGTTACGGGGATTTCAATTTTGGAGTTAAATCCATACGACGTTTTGTCGGTTTCTGTGTCTTTATTTTGAGCACTCAGGCCGTTAACGGCAAAAAGCATCAAAAATGATAAAGCAAGGTTTAAAATTGAATATTTCATAATTGTTCAGATTTTGCCCTCAAAGGTAATTAATAGAGGGATAACAGAAAGATAAAAGCTTGGATATATTCATTTTTTTCTACTTTTGTAAATAGAGTATAAAATCGTTGAGGATATAAACAAATCAATGTTAAAATTTTTAAAAGTGGGCCCGTTGGAGATACGAAAAAAAGGCGTAACTTGTGCCCCTTTGAAAGTTCGCGATAATCAAGTAATAAAATAAACCACAAACGTATGAAAAACAAAAATTTACGATTTCGTCTTTTGGCAATGCTGGGTGGAGTTTTTGTACTCCTGTTGACCTCATCAACAACCTGGGCTCAGGCAGGAGCAGTAAATGTGGGACAGGAAACAACGGATCCTGGTGTTGCAGCGATAGAATACGTTGCCGGCATGAGAGTGAATCCTGTCACAGGTACAATTAACCCACAGGACCTGGAAGAGGCACAAAAAAGCGCTTTAAAACTTATGCAAAACAGTGCCAAAAGTGATTTCAGTTGGGAAACCCGTGGACCGATTAACAAATCCGGCCGTATCAGCAGTTTTATCTTTGATGCTAATGATGCTACCGGAGCAACAATGTATGCAGCTTCTCCTTCCGGCGGAATATGGAAAACCACTAATGGTGGTTTAACATACATGCTCGCAAACCCGGAAAACGAAATATTTAAAGCTTCTCAACTTTATCAGGCTGACAATGGCGATATCTACGCATGTACAGGTGAACCGGAAGACGCTCTCCGTTTCAACGGCTATGGCAGCTACATGGGAACAGGTATCTACAAATCTACTGATGGCTCCACCTTTACTCAACTCGCAGGAACTGCACCCGAAGGTGAAGATTCCCCATGGTATTGTGTGTTTAACTTTGTAATCGCAAACAACGTTTATTATGCCGCCACTATCCAGGGTCTTTATTATTCTACAGATAATGGTAATAACTGGGCTCTTGCTCAGGACAGTGATGGCAATGAACTTGCAGGTCTTTCTACTAACGTTGGAGTAACTGCAAGCGGAAGACTTATTGCTTCAGTAAATTCACATTTCTATATTTCCGACAGCGGTCAGAATGGCTTCTCCAGCCTCTCTACCAAATATATGGATGAAAATGACAGCATTATTAATCCTGAGAAACTTCCCAGAGATGGTGTATCTTTCCTCACTTTTGCTCCGGCTCCAAGTGATGATGCAACAATCTATGCTGTAACTTGTAATATTGACAACCCTAACACAGGTGATGTTGATGAATATGGTACGCTCGAAGGTATATATGTAACTTTCGACGGTGGCGAAAACTGGGAAACAATCGGCCCCGGCTCAAGTACCGGTTTTAATGTTTATACTACCAGCAACGGACCTTACACTGATGCTATCGCCGTTGACCCTAATGATAATGGTCACGTGATTGTCGGTGGAACAAATATCTATGAAGGATTTTTCGTACAGCATGATAGTTTTTATCAGTGGACTGAAAAGTCATCTTCAAACTCTCCTATCCTTTACATTCCTGCAAATAAGCATGAAGTTCGCTTCCATCCTGCAAATGGAAATGCAATTGTTACTTCAACTGATGCAGGTATCTACATGATGAATCTTGTAACTCTTGAGATTACAAGCCTGAACAAAGGTCTTAACACTGCAAATTGTTATTCGGTAAATGCCGGTTATAATGGCTCTCTGATGGTTTCTACACAGAGCAATAACAGCGTTAACCTCCCCGGATTCGGAACACTGCCAAATAATGGTCAGAATATAAGTTTCCCTTACTATACAAATAGTTCAACCGGCGGACGTGCTTACCACTCCTTTATCTATCCGATTGCTACATTCTATACCAACGACGGAACTACACGTATTGATTATACCCGTGCTGATGATCAGGCACCACAGCTTCTCCACCTTGACGGAATTACAGATAATGACCGTACTTTTATGGTTCCTTCTGTTTTCTGGGAAAGCTTTACCAATGAATACAGCCGTGACTCTATCGAGTTCAAAGCTGAAGAATTCACTCCTGCAGGCACTATGGTGACAGTAGAGAGCTCAAATGGTAAATACCCTGTAAAATATGAACTACCCTATGATCTTCCTCAGGGAAATGACAGTACTATCATGATTCAGGATCAGGTTAGCTCAAAGTTCTTCATCGCACTGAAAGATTATGTGTACATGACTACACAAATGATTAACTTCTTTGTGGATCCTGAGTGGTACCTTATTGCAGAAAGAGTAGAAACCGGTTTTGAAGGTGTTTCAACCTCAATTGCCCTTACCAGTGATGCAAACCACCTCTTTGTGGGTACTGAAGAAGGTTATGTATATCGTATCTCCAATATCGCACTGGCATACAACGCTGAGAGAGCAGATGTCACGAACCCGACATGTATTATTTCAACTGAGCTTATTGCAGATTTTGAAGGTCGTGTTGTTACAGGTCTGGCTGTAGATCCTCAGGATGAAAACCACCTTATGGTTACTCTTGGTAATTATGGCTATGACACATATGTTTATAATTGCGAAAATGCAATTGATGAAACTCCTGAGTTTGTAAGTGTTCAGGGTAACCTTCCAAAAATGCCTGTTTACACTGTACTTATCGAGATGAATAACAGTGATCATGCAATAATCGGTACAGATATGGGTATTTATGAAACAAGTAACCTTTCAAGCCCGTCGTGGAGCTATGCTGGTGAAGGTATCGGAACAGTTCCTGTGTTTGAACTTACACAGCAGACACTCGACCACTATCCTATCTATCATAACGGAACAGCAAGAATGGTTAGTAACTATGGTTCTATCTATGCTGCTACCGGTGGTCGCGGAGTATTCGAAAGCAGAGCATTTGTAGGCATTGGCGATTATAATAATGAAGAAACTTCCAAGGTTGAAAACCTGAATATTTATCCAAACCCTGTCAACAATGAGGCTACAGTAGCTTTCATGGCAAAAGAACAAGGAAATGCAATGGTAAATGTGTTTGATATCTACGGAAGAGTACTTTCAACCAAAAACCTGAATATCATTAACCGTGGTTCACATGAAGTTAATGTTGATGTTGCAAACCTCAAGGCAGGTACTTACATTATGCAGGTTGTTATCAACGGACAGAGTACAACATCAAAATTCATGATCGTTAAATAATTGGTCACCATACCATTTGAAATTATTAATTTGAAAAAATAAACAACAAATAGTTATGAAAAGAATATTAGCAACCTTAAGCCTGATATTTGCATCTGTGGCCATCTTTGCCGGTACAACGATTTTTGTTCCGACACTGCTTGCGCCTGATGATGAGTCAGAATATCAAATGGCTGACGTTCTTCTGGACTGGGAAGCTGTGGCCGGTTCCACTGCTATCTATTATGAGGTACAAATTGATACAGACAACACATTCCCGAACCCACAATCATTTGATGTTGAGCTTTCAGCAATGAATGCTCCTGCTCTCCACTTTGGAGTTACCTACTTCTGGAGAGTCAGAGCTATTGATGGTGGAGAACAATCTGATTGGTCAGAAGTATGGTCGTTTACTACACTCGATGCTTTTGAACTTGACAGACCAAGAAACAATTCGGACGAAATTGATCCAAATGAAAGACTTGAATGGAAAGGCAAAAGCAGCAGAATAGATCTTTCAGGTTTTGAATATTTCGAAATTCAACTTGATACAAGTGAGAACTTCAATTCATCTTCTCCATATCATATCGTATATTTTGAAGAAGCTGAACCACTTTATGATGATGATGAAGGAAAACTTGATTCCCATGATTTACTTTTTGGAGAAAAATTCTTCTGGAGAGTTCGTGGTATGCATCAGGGTGACACAATGGAATGGTCTGAAGTATTCAACTTTGAAGTAATCCCATTCACAGAGCTTAAAGACCCGGATGACGGAGAATTTGTTGACCCGGTAGTTAACTTCCGTTGGGATGCTATAAATGGTGTAGATAATTATCTGTTCCAGCTTTCAGAAGATCCGGAATTTGCATCAGTTCCTACAATTACTCTTACAGACAGAGAATACGACTCTGATACACTGGAGTTTGGAACAACGTATTACTGGAGAGTCGCACTATCACACGACCTTGATATCTCAGAATATACTGAGCCATGGTCGATTAATGTTTTTGGCGCTCCGGTACTTGACGCACCTTCAGATGGTTCTACTAACATTGTAACACGTCCTGAACTGAAGTGGGATGCAATGGCAGGCCCGACAGCATTTACCATTCAGCTCTCTTACAATGACCCCTCGTTCGATAATGCTCAGACTATAACTGTAGAGAATGGAAATAACGCCTCAGTTGAAAAATATCAGCTTACCAGTGAAATCGACAGTGCAACAACTGTTTACTGGAGAGTTAGAGCGCTTGTTAATGATGAGCAAATTTCTGACTGGAGCGAAGAGTGGATGTTTACAATTGCCGGTACAGGAATTGAAGAAGCAGAAAATGCGGTAAATCTCCAGGTTTATCCTAACCCAAGTAATGGTGACTTCACAGTTACTTTCGACAAGGCTGAAGGTGAAAACGTAGAACTGCAGGTAATTGACATGGTTGGTAAAGTAGTTTATGAAGAAACACTGAACTTTGCCAACGGCGCAACACAGCAGATCAATACCGCATTACCTGAAGGAGTATACATCCTTAAACTACATAAAGGAGAAGAAACCTATACGGATAAAATTACTATCCGATAGTAATTAAATAATTTTAAACTTCTTAACTACTTGCAAAGAGAGGCTTTCGAAAGAGAGCCTCTTTTTTTAATTATATCTCTTACCCAGTGAAAAGGAGATATAAAAATGCGCGAATAGATTTCGGGGATCATTAAAAGCCATTGTGGGAACGGCAACAGGATAAAGGTCAAAAGCCAGACCTATTTCCAACGATCTGATATCCGGGTCATAATTTCCAAATTCAAAGTCCATTCCTGCGCGGGCATACAATCCCGGATAGGCTTTAATTTCACTTAGCCCATCAGAAAACGGAGCTCTGCCATAGATGTTTTCATAGAAATGCTGATTAGGGTCATACTTGCGAATGGCAAGTTGATACTCCTGTAATGCAGAACCGGTGTATTCAATAACATAAAGGTATACAGGCTTGGCAACAGCGACGGAGAAACCTCCTCCATAATTAAAATTCACTTCTACACCTCCCTGAAATGGCTTTCTTGAAACCCTGCGCTCACCTCCAAAACCGACACGTGCAACAATCACATCATTCAACTTACCATAAACGTAACTCTTGGAGTTCGCATACCACGGATTTGTGGTCTTAATCTCCTTTAATTCCCTGGTATAGAAAATTGAAGTTTCCCAGAATCGGCCTTTAAAAGCATTCTCATTCATGCCTTTGCGGAATGAAGCACCAAATCCGGAGCTATGTATAAACACGTTCCCGCGATACTCTTTTCTGTAAAGGATACTGTTTTCAAACAATGAAGTATCACGAAATGAGTCTATCTGGGCTGATGAATCAACCGGGAGTAAAAAAAGCAAGGGAAGAAATAAAAGCAGTATATATCTCATACCTATATAAACATAAACCCATGAAAAAGGATCATGGGTTAATCAAATTTCCAGAAGTAAGGACTAATATCCCTGTTCTACCTGAAATTTGTGCGCTTCACCGTAAGCAGGGCAACGCTCGCGAGTTTTACAAGAGCTTAAAAGAATGCATGCCAACAGTGCTGCAGCCAAAATTAGGGATAACTTTTTCATACCTGTGAATCCTTTATTTTTGATGATTATTTTCTACCTTTCGGACAAAAATAGCTCAATTCCCACTTTATAACAAGATATTCTAATAAATATTGTCCTTGAAAGCGAAATCAGTGTTCTCAAAAGCAACAGACTGGCAGAGGATTTTGTCAGAAACGATAAACTCTACAGAATTCAGGCATCTGATAGCAGAATCAGAAGCCTCCAGAAAACACTCAACGGTATTCCCCGAAGAAAATCAGGTCTTCAGAGCGTTTGAGATGACTTCATTTGAAAACCTTAAAGTTGTAATTCTCGGTCAGGACCCATATCACGGCCCCGGCCAGGCGAATGGACTAGCATTTAGCGTAAACAGAGAAATTAAGCTTCCTCCATCGTTAAAAAACATTTATAAAGAGCTTCAGTCGGATGCCGGTGTAAATTCTGTAAATCACGGGGATTTGAGTTCATGGGCTTCCCGGGGAGTGCTGTTACTCAACAGTGTTCTCACCGTTGAAGCGTCAAAGGCAGGCTCCCACCGAAAAATGGGGTGGCAAAACTTCACCGATGAAGTAATAAAAACGATTTCACAAAAAAAAGAAGGAGTGGTTTTTTTGCTGTGGGGAAATTATGCCATAGAAAAATCAAAACTAATCGATACTCAAAAACACCATATTCTTACTGCCACACATCCATCACCTTTGTCGGCGTACAGAGGCTTTTTCGGATGCCGGCACTTTTCAAAAGCCAATCTGTTACTTAAAAATGCAGGTATTAAGCCTGTTGACTGGCAACTACCTGAATAACTACATTAAGGCATCAAAGTACTCCGACGAATCGTAACCGAAAGGTTCGATCTTTCCATCCTGCTTTATAAGATAGGTGCTTTTCTGACCAACAATACGGGAAAAATACACCTCGCATTCATTTCCGGACTTCTCTTTCATTAAAACTCTTACAAGATTCGGGTGATGTTGCACTGATAACTTACCATGACATACCGGGCAGTAAAACTCAAGCCTCTCTCCCTCCTCTATTTCTATGGAAGGGTTGTTTCTTATGGAGTAGTCGCCAATTTCTGAGCTTAGCAGCACTAATCCGCGTGACCCATCATTCTTTTCTACCACAAATATAACATGGCGCTCCACATTTAGAGAGTTCTTACATTTTGGACAAATAATATGATTATGCATCGATCGTGTTATTGGGTGTTTTCGGCATATGAAGGTACAACTTTTCCGCCAATATGAGTACGCATATAACTAATAATGTAAAACAGCGGTAATATTTACTATTTTTACAAAAATCAAAATGATCATGAATACCGTTACAATTATCCTTATTACACTTCTGGCTGCCGCAGCCATAACTCTTCTGCTTCTGTTAATTAACAAAACCCGTCAATGGAAATCAGAAGCCATTGAAATGAAAAATGAAATCAACACATTAAAGGAAGAGAACATTTCACATTTAACAAAACTAAACGAAACAGTCATAAGACTCTCTGTTGCCTCTGAAACCAATGCCAGCCTGAAGGAGATGATTGCCGGGCTTCAGAAAGAGAAAGCTGAGATTGACAAGAACCTGGCGAATCAGTTTGAGCTACTGGCAACAAAAATCCTAAAATCACAATCCTTCGATTTTAAAACTACCAGCAAGGAGGAGATTGAGAGAGTGCTGAGCCCATTGGGAGAGCGAATAAAAAGGTTCGAAACTCTTGTAAAGGAGACCTGGGATAAAGAGCAGCGGGAAAGTATTAGTCTGAGAGAGGCAGTTAAGCAGTTAACCACACTGAATCAAAGTTTGAGCGAAGAGACTGCCGGGCTTACAAGAGCGTTGAAAGCTGATACAAAACAACAGGGTAACTGGGGTGAAATGGTTTTGGAATCCATTCTTGAACGTTCCGGGCTACAAAAGGGAATAAATTACGAAACACAGTTTTCTACAAAAGGGTTAAATGATGAAACTATCCGTCCGGATGTAATTATCAGACTTCCTGAGAAAAAGCACCTGATAGTGGATGCCAAGGTATCGCTATCTGCTTTTGAACGTTACATTAACGCTGATGAAGATAAAGACCAGAAGAAGGCTATCGCAGAGCATATTCATTCTGTCAGAGCCCATGTTAAAGAGCTCTATGACAAAAGCTACCAGCGGGGCAAAGATATTAACAGCCCGGATTTTATTCTGATGTTTATGCCTATTGAAGCCTCATTCAGTGCGGCTGTAAAAGCTGATGACACTCTTTTTCAGTTTGCCTGGGAGAGAAATATAGTCATAGTAAGCCCATCGACACTATTGGCAACCCTGATGACCATTGCAAACATCTGGCGTCAGGAAAACCAGAAAGAAAATGCACGCGAAATAGCAAAAACGGGCGGACAACTATTTGATAAGGTGGCAGGTATTCTAGAGGATTTTGATAAGATGAAAAAACAGCTACAAACAGTGGATAAAACTGTTGGCGACATGGAATCGAAGTTTACCGGGCGCGGAGGGTTAGTCTCGAAAGTGGAAAAAATGCGTGAGATGGGCGCCAGCACGTCAAAAAAGCTTCCGGGAGCTTACGAACAAAAAGAAAATGATACCTTTGACGAATAAATTTTTACTGTGAATAATTCAAATATCATTTTTGGTACCCGACCTGTAATAGAGGCTATTGAGTCGGGCAGACAAATCGAGAAAATCTTCCTGAAGAAAGGACTTCAGGGAGAAGTGTTCTTTGAACTGAACAAACTCATCAGACATTATAATCTGCCATATCAGGTGGTGCCTGTGGAAAAGCTTAACCGCCTGACGCGCAAAAATCATCAGGGTGTGGTTGCCATTATTTCACCGGTAGTATATCAGAAGGTGGAAACACTGCTTCCGGGATGGTATGAAGAGGGACAAAATCCGCTTGTACTTATTCTCGACAGGGTGACTGATGTACGAAATATGGGCGCTATTGCAAGAACCGCAGAGTGCGCAGGTGTAAATGCCATTATATTCCCTGCAAAAGGAAGTGCGCAGATTAATGCTGATGCGGTAAAAACATCTGCAGGAGCACTGAACCGTATTCCTGTTGATAAAGCACAGTCGTTAACGCAATCTGTAAAATTCCTTAAAGAAAGCGGACTACAGATTGTTGCCTGCACGGAAAAAACGGAGAGCAGCTATCTGGAGGTAGATTTCACGCAACCTACAGCAATTATCATGGGCTCTGAAGAAGACGGAATTTCCGACAACCTTTTAAAAATGTGTGACAGGAAAGCGGCCCTGCCACTTATGGGTAACATTGGATCTCTGAACGTCTCTGTTGCAGCAGGTGTAATCCTATACGAATCAGTACGTCAACGTATTAACGAATAATATGGTCAGAAGAAGAATCTCATCAGAAAACATTTTGCTGCTGGTGATTCTCACCGTTGCTTTCCTGCTGCGGTTTTATAAATACCATGACTTCTCACTTTCAAATGATGAACTCAGCGCGCTGTTCAGGGTTCAGTACGACACTTTTCGGCAACTTGTTGATCAGGGATTTTATGTTGATGGTCATCCGGGCGGCATCCAGGTGCTTTTGTTTTACTGGGTGAAAATCTTCGGAGACAGTCCGGGATCTGTCAGGCTTCCGTTTGTACTTATGGGTGTGGGAGCTGTATATTTTATCTACAGAACAGGGAAATCGTGGTTTGGCGTCACTGCCGGTCTGCTTGCAGCTGCTTTGCTCGCAACACTTGAATTTCCGGTTCTCTACAGTAGAATCGCCCGGCCTTACGGCTCAGGACTCTTCTTCATCCTCCTTTTGACATGGATTTGGTCGGAATTAATTTCCTCAAAAAACAAATCTCAGGCCTGGCGCCTTGCAATCATCTATGGCTTTGCCAATGCGCTCTGTATGTACAACCACTACTTCAGCTTTCTGATGGCATTTATTATTGGTGTCTCCGGCCTGTTTCTCATAAAAAGGAACAACGCAGTTCAATATGTTGCCGGGGCATTACTGGCGGTAATTCTTTTCAGCCCACATATATATATTACTGCCAACCATCTTTCAATCGGCGGCGTGGGTGAATGGCTTGGCGTACCTCAGGGCAGCTGGATTTTTAATCACCTGTTCTATATCTTCAACAACAGTTGGACTTTTATTGTAGTTACGTTATTATCCCTGTTTCTTTTATGGAAAGGGACTCACGCAAAATCTGCAGGACATTACCGGATTTTATCTCTTATCTGGTTTTTGCTGCCGCTGATTACAGGATACATTTACAGTCGCTATGTAAATCCTGTTTTGCAACATTCAGTGCTTATTTTTTCCATGCCATTTCTGTTGCTCTTTGTAACAAGCTTTGCAAAAGCACCATTAAAAAAGAGACAAGTATCAACAATACTTGTCACATTAATAGTTTTTGCATCATTGACAATATTTGAAAGCAATTTTTATAAAAAACAGCATTTCAATGATTTCCGCGGCGTTGCCATGCAAACAGAACTCCTGACCAACCGGTACGGAAAAAATAACATTTCTTACGGCACCGTTGTGAATCATCCCTGGTATCTCAATTATTACTATACAAAGGACTTTATGGTTAATTATATAATTACTGACAACAAGGGGAAAGAGGATATTCTCACATTCAGGGATAGCTTAAAAGCACAGCAAACCCCACATTTTCTTTTTTCACGAACAAAGCCTGCACCGCCTGAATTAGAATTTTTGATCCGGGATTTCTACCCTTATATCATCTATCGCAAAAATTTCGGAAATCTCTCGGAAGTTACCTTGTATTCTAAAGATATTCATTCTCCCGAATACGGATTAAATCCTGACACAACGCTGAAACTCAGGATAAACAGTGCAGATAGTAATTCGACCGGTTTACCTCTTCCGCCGTCTGTTCTTTATGATTCGGCCACAAAATTCAGCAAAGGCATACAATATATGTGGCCTGAAAATATTAAAGGCGATGCATATACATTGGCAGCCCGCGCCACTATTACCTGCAAATCAAACCCTTCTGAGCTGCAACTTGTGCTCGCCGTTCATGATTCCACAGGAGCAACAAAATTCTGGAACAGCTCAAAGGCAGAATATTTTATGCATAGTCAGGTTCCCGATAATATATGGAAAGTGAAGGCGTTCAATTCTAAAGATCTTCGCAAGGGCGATAAGGTAAAAATTTATATTTATAATCCCGGCGGGGAGGTTTTTGAGTTACACAGAATGAAACTGGAGGTCTATGAAAATTAAATTGTTGATTTTTACATCCATAATCCTGCTGGCAGCTTCTTGCACAAAAACAAGCGTTACCTATTACGAAAACGGCCAGAAAAGCACGGAAATAACATACAGGAACAGCACCCCTGTTGGGGAGGCATATTTCTGGCATCCAAACGGAGAGTTAATGCAGCAAAACAGTTATGAAGACGGCAAGGTGAACGGCATCTTAAAACGCTGGCATCCAAACGGGAACCCAGAAGCAGAGGAGGAATATAAAAATGACCTTCGCCATGGGATTTCCAAACAATTCAATAATGACGGAGCCCTAACCCTTGAGGCATATTATAAAAATGACACCCTGAACGGTGCATACCGCGAATTTTACCCTGACGGAAGCATTAAAATTTCCGGAGGATACCAAAACGGATTATTTGAAGGAGAGTGGAAGTGGTATGACTATGATGGTGTGGTTCTTGGCGAGGCAAGTTTTCATAAAGGCTCAGGGATTCAGAAAGCCTGGCGACGTGACGGAACATTGCTTCGTGAAGTGGAATATTATCAAAATCTTAAACATGGGTCTTCAATCCACTTTAATGAAAAAGGCGAGGTCGAAAAGCAGATAAAATATGACCGCGATAGTGTGGTAGAAATAGATGATGCTGAGTAATTTAGCCCTGTTTATAAAATTGTTCAAAAAAACCCTCAGAAAATTTTTTGATTTAACAAATTGGCATACATTTGCCGCGCAGATGGCCGTCACAAACGTTTGAAATAAAACGGGCCATTAACGATAAAGGAGAATTTATTTAATTAACTGACCACTCCGCAGGGAGTCGTCAAATTAGCTATAACAAAACGTTATAATAAACCCAAAAAAAAGACCTACGAGATGAACGTTGAAAAAATGATGAACGCTCTGGAAGCCAAACATCCGGGCGAAGTTGAGTACCTGCAGGCAGTACACGAAGTTCTTGAATCAATCGAGGAAATCTACAATGCAAATCCTCAGTTTGAGTCAGCCGGCATTATCGAAAGACTGGTTGAGCCTGACCGTATTTTAACGTTTAAAGTACCTTGGGTAGATGACAACGGTAAAGTACATGTAAACCTTGGTTACCGTGTTCAGTTTAACGGCGCAATCGGACCTTACAAAGGCGGTCTCCGTTTCCACCCAAGTGTAAACCTTTCTATCCTGAAATTCCTTGGTTTCGAGCAGATTTTCAAAAACAGCCTCACTTCACTTCCTCTCGGTGGTGGTAAAGGTGGTTCTGATTTCGACGCAAAAGGTAAATCAGACACAGAAATCATGCGCTTCTGCCAGTCATTCATGATGGAACTCTGGCGCCTCATTGGCCCTGATACTGACGTTCCTGCCGGTGATATCGGAGTTGGTGGCCGTGAAATTGGTTTCCTCTACGGTATGTATAAAAAACTCGCCCGTGAGCATACTGGTGTACTTACCGGTAAAGGCCTCAACTGGGGTGGTTCACTCATCCGTCCTGAAGCAACAGGTTTCGGCGCTGTTTATTTCGCTAAAGAGATGCTCGCTACCAAAGGCGAATCTTTCGAAGGTAAAAAAGTTGCTCTCTCAGGCTTCGGTAACGTGGCATGGGGTGCTGCAATCAAAGTTAATGAACTTGGTGGTAAGGTTGTTACTATCTCAGGTCCTGACGGATACATCTACGACGAAGAAGGTATCTCAGGTGATAAGATTGAATACCTGCTCGAGCTCCGTGCTTCTAACCAGGATATCGTTAAGCCTTACTCTTACGAATTCCCGAATGCTAAATTCTACGCAGGCAAACGCCCATGGGAAGTTGCAGTTGACGTAGCTATCCCTTGTGCTACTCAGAACGAGCTTGGTAAAGAAGATGCAGAAACACTCGTTAAGAATGGTTGTATGGCTATCGCTGAAGGTGCTAACATGCCTTGTACTCCTGAAGCTGTTGAAGTAATTCACGATAATAAGCTCCTCTTTGCCCCCGGTAAAGCAGCTAACGCAGGTGGTGTAGCTACTTCAGGTCTTGAGATGTCTCAGAACTCACTGAAATTCAGCTGGAGCCGTGAAGAAGTTGACGAAAAACTTCACACTATCATGGTAAACATCCACAAAGCATGTGTTGAGCATGGTAAAGATGCTGAAGGTTATGTTGATTACGTAAAAGGTGCGAACATCGCAGGTTTCCTTAAGGTTGCCAACGCAATGCTCGACCAGGGTGTACTCTAAGACATATCCTATCGAAAATAAAAAACGCGGTTCCAGTGGAACCGCGTTTTTTTATTTTTAATTAAACATATCCTTCATCTTGTCGAAGAAGCCTCGTTCACTTTTTGTAGGTGACGGCTGTATGTTTTCCTCTTTTGCCAACTGCTCCAGAAGGTCTTTCTCTTTACGGCTAAGGTTCTTTGGTACCCACACATTTATCTGAACCAAAAGATCACCATGGCCGTATGAATTTACCGACGGCAGGCCTTTACCCTTCAGGCGTAATACTTTTCCCGACTGCGTTCCGGATTGTATTTTGATTCTTGCCTTTCCGGTGATGGTAGGCACTTCAATGGTAGTTCCCATTGCCGCTTCAGGGAAAGTTATAAAATGATTATATAGCAGATTCTTACCGTCACGTTCCAGATGCTCATGCTTAATCTCTTCGATGAGAATAATCAGGTCGCCATTAATACCACCGCGGGCTCCGGCATTACCTTTACCTCTCACGCTAAGCTGCATGCCATCTTCAACGCCTGCAGGAATCTTAATCTCAATAACATCCTCACCCTTTACAATGCCATCACCATTACAATGATTACACTTGTGGGTTATAATTTTTCCGTCTCCGCCACAGGTAGGACATACTCCTGTAGTCTGCATCTGACCAAAGAAAGAGTTCTGAATCCGCGTTACCTGACCTGTTCCATTACAGGTATGACAAGTCTGGTAACTGTTTCCGTCTTTTGCGCCGGTACCGCTGCAATGAGAACATGCAACGTACTTATTCACCTTTATCTTTTTATCGACACCGTTAGCGATCTCTTCGAGCGTAAGTTTCACCTTGACACGCAGGTTCGACCCTTTGTTAACCCGTCGTCGTGTACCGCCGGAGCTGCGGCCAAAACCGCCAAATCCTCCACCAAAGACATCACCAAAAATATCCCCGAACTGACTAAAAATATCATCCATCGACATGCCCTGGCTGCTAAAACCACCACCGGCAGCGCCACCCATTCCGGCATGACCGAAACGATCGTACCGGGCACGTTTGTCAGCATTACTCAGTACCTCATAGGCCTCTGCCGCTTCTTTAAATTTATCCTCAGCTTCGCTGTCATCAGGGTTTTTATCAGGGTGATATTTAATAGCCATTTTCCGGTATGCAGATTTTATCTCTGCATCCGATGCATCCTTTGAAACCCCCAGTACTTCGTAATAATCTCGTTTTGACATGTGCTGTGTTTTTTTGCTTATACCCCGACAACTACTTTCGCATGACGGATTACTTTTCCATTGATGGTATACCCTTTTTCGGTAGTATCTATAATTTTGTTTTTCTGTGATTCATCAGGTGCCGGAAATTGTGCGATAGCTTCATGAATATCAGTATCGAATTCAGCACCTGTTGACTCCATTGCTTCAAGCCCTTTTGCTGCAAGTGTTTTACGGAATTTACTGAATATCAGCTCCACTCCTTCTGCGAGCGCCTTCACATCTTCAGATTTCTCAAAGTTTTCCTGCGCACGATCCATATCATCCATTACAGGTAGCAGCTCCTTTATTAGCGCACCGGAAGCACTGCTCAGAATCTCAAGCTTCTCCTTGTTGGAGCGTTTACGGAAATTATCAAATTCCGAAAAGAGACGTAAGTACTTGTCCTGCGCTTCTGCCAGTTTGATACGGAGCTCTTCATTTTCATCCGCCAGTTTGTCGGACTTATTTTTCCGTGATCTGCTTTTCTTTTTTGACTGGGACTTATCTTCCTCAGCATTTGCTGCCTCAGGAACCTCATCACTTTTCATATTATCATCAGATGCGTTATCTTCAACATCCTGATTATCTTTATTTTGCATATCTTCAGCAGGATTTTCATTCATCTCCGCTGCATTCATTTCCTGATCCTTTTCTTTCTCTGCCATTTCTTTTCATTTTTGACGCGCAAAAGTATCAAAAAATCTGCCACCGGGGGTATTGTTGTCAAAATGTCATAAGCTGTTGTGGGCTCGACTACGCTCGCCCACCGGGAGGTCACTTCCTCGCAAAGCTCGTCGCGATGACGGGGCGTTTAAAAATTAGATATTAGAGCGCTCGTTCCGAGCGCGGATGGCGTTGCCATCCCTGTTTCCATTATGGTCATTGCAATAAAACAAAAGCCGCGTCAGCGGAATTCCGATGCTTTCGACTCCGCTCAAGCATCTACCGTCAGCGGATAAACTTATAATCACAAGCCGCAGCACGGCGGCATCTTGCGGCTTAGCAACCCATAACCCGACAACAATGACAACAATAACAACCCGACAACAATAACCTGAAACCCTGATACAACAGACCCGACAGGAGAAGAATTCCTGTCGGGCCATCTTGCAACCAACAACCAACAACCAACAACCAACAACCAACAACCAACAACCAACAACCAACAATCCTCCTTCGGTAAACCTTCGGAGGATAAAAAACGTTATCTTCGCAAGTGGTTTTCGTAACCAAACATAAAAACAATCATCCAACGAAACGAAAAAACAAACCTACATATGGAATTTTTTAAAGCGGAAAATGTTTCCAAGCAGTACCAGAATCATCTGGCGCTGGATAAAGTAAGTATCAGCTTACCAAAGCAAAGTATTTACGGGCTCCTGGGACCTAACGGAGCCGGTAAAACAACCTTCATCAGGATTATTAATCAGATAACAGCCCCGGATACGGGTGAAATATGGTTCGACGGTGAGAAACTAAACCCAAAGCATATCAGTCGTATCGGCTATCTGCCGGAGGAGCGTGGTCTGTACAAAAAAATGAAAGTAGGCGAACAGGCCATGTATCTGGCACAACTAAAAGGCATCCCCAGAACACTGGCAGCAAAAAAGCTAAAAGATTGGTTCGAGAAATTTGATATCATCGATTGGTGGGGAAAAAAGGTTGAAGAACTTTCAAAAGGTATGGCCCAGAAAGTGCAATTTATTGTGACCATCCTTCATAAGCCTGACCTGCTGATATTTGATGAACCCTTTTCCGGTTTCGACCCCATAAATGTCAACCTTCTTAAAGAAGAGATTCTTAACCTTCGGAATAACGGATCCACAGTGATTTTTTCCACCCATAATATGGCCTCAGTTGAAGAGGTCTGCGACCATATCGCACTGATTAACAAGTCGAAAAAGATTCTGGAGGGAAATATGAAGCAGATTAAGATGGACAACCGGACAAATACATACCGGTTTGCACTTCGAAACCTAAGTCAACAGCCAAAGGAACTGTTACCTGCTGACATTTCCCTTTTGAGTGAAGAAGTTGAAGATGACAGTACATCATTCACGGTTCGGTTGCCTCTGAGCGGAAATCCCAATGAACTCACTTCCATGCTAATGAAGCACGGAGAGCTTACCATGATGGAGGAAGTACTGCCCACGATGAACGAAATCTTCATCCGTAAAGTAACTGAAATGAATCAATAACAGGAAAAACAAGAAATCATGAATAAAACCGGACTTATTATACAGCGGGAATATATGACACGCGTTAAGAAGCGCTCTTTTATCATTATGACAATTCTGGGGCCGATATTAATGGCTGCAGTGTTTATTATTCCCATGATTCTGGCTGTAAACAGCGAAGAGACCAGCAAAGTTGCCGTGGTTGACGAAACCGGCATCTACAAAGATCGCTTTAAAGACACGGACAAACTCACATTTACAATATTGACTGCACCTATTGAGGAAGTTAAGGAGAGTTATGTGGCTGATGGATATGATGATTTACTCTATATCCCGCGCACAGAAGTTGCCATTCCGAAGAATGCAATTATTTACGCTAAAGATCAGGTGAGTGTGACCACCAAATCATACATCCGTGGTGTTATGAAAGAAGAGGTGATGGAACAATTTCTGCTTCTTGAGGGTATCGATCCGGATATTTACGACAAGGTCAGAAAAGAAGCCAGCATCGATCTTAGCAGCTTTATTATTGATGAAGATGGAGAGGAGACAAAGTCATATGCCGAAGTATCGATGGCAGTAGGCTATGTTGGCGGGTTACTGATTTACATGTTCATTTTCATCTATGGCTCGATGGTAATGCGCGGCGTGATTGAAGAGAAGACAAACCGTATTGTGGAGATTATCATCAGCTCGGTGAAGCCATTCCAGCTGATGATGGGAAAGATCATCGGAATTGCGATGGTTGGGCTGACACAGTTTCTGCTTTGGGTAGTGCTTACAATGGGAATTGTAGGTGTATTTAACGCAGCCTTTGCAGATAAGATGCTTGACAAGAATATTCCAGAGGTAACACAGGCTTCCACTGACATGATTCCGCAGCAGGCCACAGCGCAGCTGGCACAGGCGGACCCTGATCTGGAAGAAGTAACAGGAGAAGGTTTCCTTGAAGTGCTTGATATGGTGAAAAGCATTAATATTCCTGTGATGCTGATTTCCTTCCTCATCTATTTCCTTGGCGGATATCTGCTCTATGCCTCAATGTTTGCGGCTATTGGCGGCGCTGTGGATAACGAAACTGATACACAACAGTTTATGATGCCCATTACCGTTCCGATAATTCTGGCGCTGGTGATGATGCCATCGGTAATTGAAAATCCGTCGGGACCGCTGGCGATGTGGCTGAGCATGATACCATTTACCTCGCCTATCAGCATGATGATGCGTATACCATTTGGTGTACCGGTAATGCAGATTATCGCCTCGATGCTGATTCTTGTCGCTACATTTGTGGGCATGACCTGGGCAGCAGGAAAGATCTACCGCACGGGTATTCTTATGTATGGCAAGAAGGTGACGTATAAAGAGTTGTGGAAGTGGCTGCGGTATAAAGGTTAATCAAGTCAGGGCACGAAGCCCTGAACATTTAGGATTACAAAACAAGTATTTATACTATATCTTAATATAGCAAAAGCCCCGATGAAACGGGGCTTTTGCTATGGATTTATAATATTATTTGTGAGATGATACAGTTGATTTTTGCACTTGCATCTGATGACGTTTACCTATAAATTCTTTACCGGTAAAATATGAAACAATGCGGGGTAGTAATTCCTGCATATCGTCATTACCATAAACATAAACATACTGATGCTCTAAGGGTTGACCACTTACAAGAATCCAACCTAACCCCAGATTAAACTCAATAAGTGTTGGATTACCATTACTTCCGGTACAATAAACAATAGTTCCATCCGGGAAATTGCCAAAATACTCATGACTGGCGTAGTTGTGGTCCATTGTTTCCGGTAGCCCGGCAACTAGTGGAAGGTGTGGATTTGCCACATAGTTATAATAATCATAATTCAAGACCAGTTCAATGTTTCCGGGCATAATAATTCCTGCTGTCTCGATATATCCATCGTTCCAGCCACCATCACAGGCTTCCCAAAACAAAGCTCCGCCGTTATAAACGAAATCCGAAAATTTCACCTGGCTGGCAGCATACATATCATAGAAACTCTGAGGCTGATCGTTAGAGATAATCACCAAATCTTCCCCCGGTAAAAGTTCAACCGCTGCCATTTCAGCAGAAGTAATTATTTCATATTTGTCAGCACCTATACCTTCAGTAAAGCCAAGTTCGGCAAAAACCTGAAGCATTGCATCATTATCCCAGGGATAGACATCCATAAAAAGTTTTATGTGATTTGCCGAACCAGAACCACCACCAATATTTATTACATGCGAAATAAATCCTACTTGCCCATCAGCATCCTGAACTTCCAGAACCACAGAATAAGAGCCCGCTTCGGCATAAGAGTACTCAATAGTTGGAGAAGCAGACCAGGAAGTCCAATTCTGATCGCCAGTGAAATCCCAACGAAACTTCAAATCAGACAAAGGGGTAGTGTCATCATTTGATGCTGAAGCATCAAAAGTAATATTTGTTCCAATAATACCTGCAGGAGGATCTGCCGAGAACATTGCTACGGGTGAATTATTCTCAGAGATGGAAGTTATCACACCATTTTCCTGTGTAACAAAATATGTAACCTCGGGAGCAAAAATAACATCGAAAAAGAAGGGCCCTTGTTCATTCACAAATCCCAGCAACTTAAATACAAGACCTACATTCTTCATAATAGCCGCTGCAGAATTGATATAATGGTGTGCTGCATTGGTTTGGAACTCCTGAAAAATCCAGTATGCTATTTCCTCATCATTATGCGCTATCACATCCATCATGAGTAAAAGATAGTCTCTGGTATTTCTATTCATAACACAATTCCCCAATCCCACCATATGATCAGGAGTAAGCGTTAAGTAATTTGGCAGTGTGGCCATATCTGGAATTCCTGGTAGCGAAACCAAAATCTCAAGAACATACCATATCCCCTGTCCTGTATTATAGAGTGTTGCCCGTCCATCAGGATTATCAATATCAAAGATATTGGCATACTGCATACCATTTTTAAGTTCTATCCTGAAACTGCCATTCCCAAGATCAAAAAGAGTTTCTTCTGGATCTGTCATGTAAACCGGTGGCCATCCAAAGTCAAAACTTGTAATAGACTCCTTTCGCTCCACTGTAACAGTCTTTGACAGAGTACTGCTACCATCAGGATAGACTCCGGAAGCATAATAAATGTACCTGTTATTTACAAACTTTATATTGGTACCACTTGCATCTTCAATAGTTGGTGGGTCACCAATTTCATATTTGCAATCATTGGTGCCAAGAGTTTCAAAGGTCTCCTTAATCAACTCTACAACAAGCTGATACGTTTGTACATTGTAATCATAGTTCAGCACATGATAGGGATCATTAGCCCAGGAATTGCCCAATGATTCCAGGAGTGTGTTAAACTTGGGATTCTCCATTATCTTTACAAAGTATTCATTTCTGTCTGCTTGTTCTGACATATACAAATAGTCTGTAAATAATGTCAATGCTAAAGCAGTAGATGTTGCATCGGCCATCACTGTTCCATCGTCAGGGTTATAAACACCCATAAAAATTGTTTCCCCATCGGAAGTATTAAATAGAAGGACCTGGCTTTTCTCTGTTGAAAGAACCTCTACAGTAAATGTTCCATCACTGGCAACTTCCTGTTTATCAGTTATTGATATTACATCCAGCTCCAGTGGATCAATGAAACAATCCTCTGGAATAGTGAGTTGACCACTAACGGAAATTGTAATAAAAGGATTTTCAGGGACCTCTTCAGGGTCGTCGTCATCATCAAAGATGCTTCGTGGATCGCAGCCTGTAAAAAGACCAATCGCAACAATTAAGATAAAGAATAAACCTCGTTTAAACACCATTACATTTTTAATACGCTTTCATTTTAATTAATATCTATGGCAATCTCATTAACAATCATTCCATTTTATTAAAAACAGATGATTACTTTAATCAGTTGGTGCGAAGGTATTATAGGACCAATTCCTTCAACAATATGTCAAATATACACAATTATATTTATTGCAACAAGTACTGATAAGCACGTAACTTAATGGATATAAATAGATAAGGAATAAGACTGACAATTAATGAAGATACATAAGTAAGCTTACAATCGAATTACTTTGTTCTAGATGACACTGTTTACACCAATGAATAATCATTAAAATATCATTTCATTAATTCTTCATACAAGATTATTAAAATTGATTAAAGCACTCTAGGGGATACGTTAAAAAACTCTTCCAGCAACTTCACATTCCGTTTTGAAACCTGCAATTGTATTGTCGCTTCACTTCCAGCGTACGCGCATGATCGACAATATTTCCGGAAAAGTTCTCCTGATAGTAGATACCACCGTCAAGATCCCAAATTTGAAGTGCCTGTAAAGGATTTTGTTTTGAGGCATCAAAAGTAATAATGAACTCGGACTCCCCATCATCATTCAAATCCCGAATAAAAGATTTCCCTTGATCACGCAACGCACTATCCAGCAGTTTAGTTTTTACAATTCTTGCATGATACTTATCAAAAGCGTAATAATCAAGGAAATGTAAAATAATGATTGTCAATACCAAAGCGAGCAACCAGGGTTTTAGAAGATATTGCCGGAGAAACGGTTTATACTGTGATTTTGGCATTTTGTACTGTTGTTAAGGGTATTTGGACAGTACAAAGGTAAAAATTATAGTAATATTTATAAACATTATACTTTTGAAAAAAATCAAAATTACATGAAAACATCAAATCTCATCCTGTTAATTATTCTTCTTTT
>PKSY01000276.1 GCA_002869405.1 Marinilabiliales bacterium | reverse complement strand
ATGAAAACGTGGTGGTATGGCATCGCCCCACATACACGGCTAAAGCCGTTACCAAACGTCCTGCGCTTTTCATTCCATGGGTTGAAACCCATGGCTATGAAGAGGTGATCCCCGATGGGATCAAAGGCGCAAAGAGGTCCTGGGGCAAAAAAAGTATTGTCGCTTATTCCCGGAAGATGGCGTCCGCCATCTGCGCTCATCAGAGCACTCAATTTGTAAAAAAAACGGTGTCATTGCGAGGAGCCTGGCGACGAAGCGACCTCAGGCATCTCAATACTACTCAACAGAACTGTCATTGGCAGCGCAGCGAAGCAACCTCATTCCTGCCTTTTCACCTTCTCCCCCTCTATCCCCGCCAAACCAAAGTTGCTTAGCATCCATACCATCTTCCCCCGCCGTGTGGTATAGCAAACGATTCTTTGATTTCAACTTCCCCACGCTTTGTCAGATGCTTAGCAACACCCCCTCACCCCAACAACAATGACAACCAACAACAACGACAACCAACAACAACGACAACCAACAACAACGACAACCAACAACAATGACAACCTCCCCCCCAGACCCGACAGGAGAAATACCTGTCGGGTCTAGATCACAACCGGCAACCGGCAACAAAATTCCCTATCTTTGTACCTATGGATGATATAAAAACTATTGTCAACGGATTGGCCAACGATACAATCGATGAGGTGGTTGCTATTCGCAGGGCTATTCACGCTTATCCCGAAATCTCGTTCGATGAGGTCAGGACGTCGGAGCTGATACAAAAAAAGCTTTCGGAATGGGGCATACGTTTCCAGGCAGGAATCGCTACTACGGGAGTTGTGGCGCTCATAGAGGGGCATAACCCCGAAGGTCCGGTCATTGCGCTGCGTGCCGACATGGATGCACTTCCCATCGAAGAGAAAAACGAGGTGGAATACGCCTCTACGCGTCCCGGTTATATGCACGCCTGTGGCCACGATGCGCACACAGCCATGGTGCTCGGTGCAGGAAAAATCATCCACGAACTGCGCGATTACTTCTCCGGAAAGGTGATGCTGATTTTCCAGCCTTCCGAAGAGATGTATCCTGGTGGTGCCAAGGTGATGCTCGAAGAGGGTATCTTCAGTCGTGTGAAACCGGACTTTATCTTCGGACAACATGTGCTCCCTGAGCTGGAATCCGGGACTGTTGGAATGCGTGGCGGCGAATACATGGCTTCCACGGATGAATTTTATATCACGGTAAAGGGTCGCGGCGGCCACGGTGCCACGCCTCATCTGAATGTGGATCCGGTGGTTGTGGGTGCCTAAATTGTTATGGCATTGCAGACCATTGCCAGTCGAAATGCCAACCCGGCCATGCCAACAGTAGTTACCACAGGGAAGTTTATTGCCGACGGCATGCCCAATGTCACACCCGAAAATGCGTATCTCGAGGGCATTGTTCGTACTTTCGATGATAACTGGCGCAAGAGTATCCACGAAAGAATTAAAAGCACAGCCGAAAATATCGCACGTCGTCATGGTGCCAGGGCAGAGGTGAAAATCGCACACGGATATCCGGCGATATACAACAATCCGGAGGTAACGGAGCGTGTGAAAGCTTATGCTGACAACTTTTGGGGTAAACAAAATGTGATTTTACTACCTCAGCGGATGACAGCAGATGATATGGCATACTTTCTAAAAGAAATCCCCGGAACCTATTATCGACTGGGCACCGGAAACCCTGAAAAAGGCATCACTTCAAACCTGCATACTTCTACTTTTAACATTGATGAAGATGCACTACTTCCGGGAATGACATTCCTTTCCTATATTGCGCTATCAGAACTTGAGCGCGATAGAGATTAATTTTTTCCTGTCATGCAACGTTAAAACGGATTTTACGTCTTTTCAAGTGTTAATTTTATCCAATACTATGAAAAAACTAATACCTTTATTCTTAATTATTTTATTTTCAGCATCATACTGCTATTCTCAGGATTATTTAACTGCTGTTGGTCTGCGTGGCGGCGTGTTCAGCGGAGTGAGTGTAAAACAGAAATTATCTGACGAACATATGCTGGAAATTATTCTGAGCGCCCGTGAGGGAGGTTTTAATATTACGATGCTTGCCGAGAAACAGCGCGTTGCTTTTGAAAACGAGCACTGGCACTGGTATTATGGCATGGGAGCACATATCGGTTCATGGCCGAGGGCTATTTTCCGCTATCCCTGGAACAACGAGCTTCCTCCTGATGGCTCTCGCTTTGTGGTAGGTATGGATGCTATTGGCGGACTGGAATACACGTTCGATCAGGTGCCCATAAATCTTTCCCTTGATTTCAAACCAAGTCTGAATTTCATACCTTTGGGTGTTTTTGCTGAAGGCCTGGCACTGACTGTCAGGTATACCTTCAGGTAACCCAAGGGAACATGAAAGTCAACGACATACACTATCTTACTATCCGCATGGAGGGCAGTTCAGTCTTCATGGTGGAGCAGAACAAACTACCTTTTGAATTCTCGATCTTTGAAGCTAAGACTTACAAGGACACGTGCATTGCGATCAGCACGATGATCACACGCGGTGCCGGTGCCATTGGTGCTGCCGGTGGCTTCGCCATGGCACAGGCATTTTTGGAAAACGATCCCTTCGGCTTCGCTCAGGGATCTCACGGTGTAGGGGAAGTTCCCCGAGCGGAGTCGGGCGTTCCCCGAGCGGAGTCGAGGGGATCGTTCCTCCAACAAGCCAGAGACGATATCCGCTCCACCCGCCCCACTGCTCAAAACCTCTTTTATGCCATCGACAGGGTGTATGAGGCAGGAGTAAAGAACGGGACAAATGCTGCGGTGGAAGAGGCACAAAAAATTGCAGCAGAGAATGTGGAAGAGGGTCGTACCATTGGGACGTATGGCCGGGAGTTAATAAAAGACGGTATGAAGGTGATGACGCACTGTAATGCCGGATGGCTGGGCTTTGTGGATTATGGTACTGCAGTATCTGTAATCCATCTGGCGCATGAGCAAGGTAAAAAGTTCTTTGTGTGGGCTGACGAAACGCGCCCCAGAAGCCAGGGTGCACGCCTCACTGCCTGGGAGTTGGTAAATGCCGGTATCGACCACGCCATAGTCCCCGACAATGCCGGAGCATGGCTCATGGAGAAAGGTGATGTGGATATGATTATCGTCGGGGCTGACCGCATTGCTGCCAACGGCGACACGGCCAACAAAATCGGTACTTTCGAAAAGGCTATCGTGGCAAAGCGCTTTAACATCCCTTTCTATGTGGCAGCGCCGTTTTCTACTTTCGACATGTCGATTCCTGATGGTTCACACATCCCCATAGAACAACGCAGTGAGGACGAAGTGCACTACCAAACCGGTCCCGACAGCAAGGGCTTAATGCACACCATCCGAGTTTCAGCACCGGGATCGAAAGCCATAAACCCGGCCTTTGATGTGACACCGGCAGAACTGATCACAGGCATCATCACTGACAAGGGAATTGTAAAGCCCGAAACAAACGCCATAGCAGCGCTGTTTAACAGGAAGTAACTACCTTTGCAGGCATATGAACGAAAAAGCGCTACGGCCAATCACCGACTGGCTCCCCATCACCAAACAGGAGATGGAGAAGAGAGGCTGGTCACAACCTGATGTTATTCTTATCACCGGCGACGCCTATGTGGATCATCCTGCATTTGGAACAGCTGTTATTGGTCGTGTGCTGGAACATGCCGGTCTCACCGTGGCAATAATACCACAGCCCAACTGGCAGGACGACCTGCGTGACTTCAAAAAATTCGGTACGCCACGGCTTTTCTTCGGTATCTCTTCCGGGAATATGGACTCTATGGTGAACCACTATACGGCCAACAAGCGACTTCGCTCCGACGATGCTTACACTCCGGACAACAAGGCCGGTTTTCGCCCCGACTACGCATTAACAGTCTATTCAAAAATCATCAGAGAGCTCTTTCCTGAAGCTCCAATTATCATTGGTGGTATTGAAGCGTCTCTCCGTCGTTTCACACACTACGACTACTGGTCGGATGAGCTGAAGCAGTCGGTACTGGCAGAGACGAAAGCGGACCTGTTGGTATATGGAATGGGAGAACAAGCTATTTTAGAAATTGCCACACGACTCAATGAAGGTGAGCACATCGCTATGCTTAAAGATATTCCGCAAACCGCATATCTCACCAAAAATCCTAAAGGTGTAGCACAGTTTCTTCCGGATTATGACAATTGCACAAAGGATAAACGGGCTTTTGCGGAAGCATTTAAAATTATAGAGACGGAATCGAACCGTCTGGAGCCCTCGGTAATGGCTCAGAAACAGAAGGACGAGGATTTTGTGGTGGTAAACCCCACCTACCCTCCCATGGAGACAGAGGACCTTGACGAGGTTTACGACCTTCCATACACCCGTATGCCACACCCGAAATACAAGAAACGTGGTGCAATTCCGGCGTATGAGATGATCCGCCATTCGGTGAACATACACCGCGGATGCTTTGGTGGTTGTGCCTTCTGTACCATCTCTGCGCATCAGGGTAAGTTCATCGCGTCAAGGAGTGAAGAGTCAGTGCTGAATGAGGTAAAAGCAATCACAGAGATGGACGATTATTACGGAACCATCACGGATCTGGGTGGACCTTCGGCGAACATGTACCGCATGAAGGGCATTGATGAGAATATGTGCCGTCGTTGCAGACGACCATCGTGCATATATCCCAACATCTGTAAAAACCTCAACGCAGACCACCAGCCATTGACAGCACTCTATGCAAAAGCCCGGAAGCTGAAAAATGTAAAGCATGTTTTTATTGGCAGTGGCATTCGTTATGATATGTTGATTCCCAAGAACCATCATTCCAATGTGCACATCAACGAGTACACCCAAAACCTTATCAAATACCATGTGAGCGGACGATTGAAAGTTGCTCCTGAACACACCTCTGACGATGTATTAAATATTATGCGCAAGGGCAGCTTCTCGCAGTTTCACATCTTTAAAAAGCAATTCGATAAGGTGAATAAGGAAGCTGGCTTGAAACAGCAGCTTATCCCATATTTCATCAGCAGTCACCCCGGCAGTAAGCTAGTGGACATGGCACATCTTGCCGCCGAGACCAAGGCTATGGGTTTCCGGTTGGAGCAGATCCAGGACTTCACTCCTACCCCAATGACATTGGCAACGGTGATGTTCTACACAGGGCTGAATCCCTATACCGGAGAACCTGTTTATACGGCAAAATCTCAAAAGGACAAAAAAGACCAGCGCATATTCTTTTTCTGGTACAAAGGAGAGAACAGGCACCGCATCACTTCCATCCTTCAGAAGGAAGGGCGGGGTGATTTGGCGAAGGTGCTGTTGAATCGCTAATCATTGTAAATACACCGCACAGACATTCCATTTGATTTATAGGTAGCAGCAAAACTGATATAGCTCTTATCATAGCTCAATTGTCTGAAGCCCGCAGTGTTGCTAAGATGTTCATTGGCAGACCACCAATTGCCATACATACCATTCACAAAATAGATACCGCTTAAAGCGTCAATATTTCCACCCGGAAGTGCGGTGAATCCGCTTTCATTAGTAGCACCTTCGTTGGGTGAGGTCCAATGGGTCGTGCCATCCTCTTTCAATTTCCCACCAGCAATGGTTTCCCCGCCAAGATATTCCACCAATGTAGCCCATTCCTCATTTGTTGCCACATGCCACCCATCAGGGCAAACTCCTTGTCCTTCACCATTATCTCTCTCCCAGTTGTCAGCTATTACTGCAGCAAAGGAGTACAACGCTCCGTATGGATTATCAGGATTGTTTTCAAAAAAGCAATATGCATCTTCAGTATTTGTATCATCCAGAGCAGTCCAGTCAGTTTGATCAGGCACGTAAGGAATATTATCTCCATTGGGGTAATGAGTTACTTTGAGGTTTTCCCTCATCCAACATTGCTCTCCAATAAGAACGGTATGATATATATTCCCGTCAAAATCACTTACTGTAGGAATTCCCGGGCAAGGAGGTGCCGCTGCAACCAATACTTCAATATAGTCGGCAACTGTCTTAGTATCTTCACCATCATCATTACGAACCGTCAGTGTAACAGTGTATATTCCAGCTGTATTATACGCATGTACAGGATTTTGCTCCTCACTGGTATTTCCATCACCAAAGTCCCAACTCCAGGCCGTAGGAGTATTTGCTGAATCATCGGTAAAGGTTACAGTAAGTGGGGCTTCTCCGGAAAGAGGGTTAGCGAAAAACGAAGCATCAGGAAGTGTTGGATTCTGATCCTCTTTTTTACATGCCATTAGCACGGTCATTAGTGCCAGTAACAATATTTGAACGTTGAATAGCCATTTCATAGCTTTAATAATTAGAATAACACTATAGATAATTAGTTGATTCCATTAAGATACGACAATTAAAGGAAGGTTGTCAATACCATCGTAGGCACAAATCCATTTAAAAGCCTTCTATTATAGCGAAAAGATAGAATGAAATATAGCAGCTAACAGGGTTTTGGGCTCCACGGGGCAGTATAATTTCAAAAATCAGAAACCATTATGGATTAAGCCATATAAAAAAATATGCATAGTTAATTTTGTTTCTCCTATAATAAGCCGTTGAAAGATTTAAAGGTTTCGTTTCTCGTTTAAAAACAGACAAAACATTATATAAAGAATGATTATCAAACTTCAACACCATCTCCAAAATCATTAAACAACTAAAAAATGATTAGGGTAATGTTACTGGTGGAGAAGCGACTCGTTCCATTTCATAATTCACAATAGAACCTTCGTTTCTAACACCTTCCCATGTCATGTTATCTCCTTCAATATCAATATTCCAGCATTCGTATGCAAGACCGGTCCCACCACTTATGAGATCAAAGGAGTAATTTGTTGCAAGAAAGTCGCCATATAAAAAATAGTGCCCCTCATTATCGGATTTTTTTATCCAGTTTTCATTTTCATCCTGATAATAATAGTTATAGCTGCCGTCTTCAAAATATTCCCAATAATGGTACAAACTGTCGGCATTACCAATAGTAGTACATCGGCCATGCCAAACCCCGATAAAGGCAACATCGAGTTCTTCAGTAACTTTTTTACAGGTGTAGATGCAAGTGTCGGTAATAAGATTTCCATTTATAGTAAATGATGGAACTGAATAACAAAAGCTTTCATCGTTAAGAGAGATAACTGACAGCACCATACTGTATTCATCTCCCATGTGCCCTACGCCATCAATAAGAACTTGCTCACCTGAAACGCTATAACTATAGTCCGGGTCTTCCAGCCAACGTTTATTATCATCATCGAGAATAAATCCTTTACAATGTACTTCTGTATCATCTGCATTAAACTTCAGTAAATAAACATTATCGGTTAAAACCTCCACATCATTTATCATTGTGTTCAACCATGTTCCCTGCAAAAGTTCTTTTTTGTCTGAATCATCATCCTTTTGGCAGCTCACCAAAGAGAGTACTGCAGAAGAGATAAGAATAATTGGCATTATGTTAATCTTCATCATTATTATTTTTTATGAATTGATTTTAATTTTTCAATGTTAAAATAAATAGGTCTATCCAAAATATAACATGCAATTGGTTAATCAGGATTATCAAAGATAGACAATTTCAACTAGTAACAGCACACCCATTGCTACAGATAGGGTCATCATTTCAATTCATAAAAAGGTTGTGATGCTAAAACAATATTAAATATCTTAATATTATTAATATGATATCATTTCTTCGAAAAGAAATGATTTAAACTACCGGAATAATGTAACGCAGGTTACTTATAAAAAAGGGCGAACAAAAAAGTCCGCCCTCAATAAATATAATAAAATAAGCTTAATTCCCAATCACAAACCTTCGTACCACAGTACCCTGGTCATTTTTAATGCGAAGCATATACATACCGGGCTGTAGTTCTTCAGTGTTAAGGATTGTATTTCCAAGGCATTCATTCTGCTCCATTAATTTCCTGCCCGACAGCGTAAAGACCTGAATAGCATAACTGCTGTTTACTGATACTTCTACAAAAAGCTGTTCTTTCGCAGGTACAGGATACAAATTCACGTTAAGCATTGCGCGCTCCAACTGACCTGTAAGCTTTGTAAAGGCTTTTACTGCTCCAAGACCATCAGTTTTGAAGTTTGCCCCGGAAGAATACGCTCCATCAAATTCTGTTTCTAGATAAATTTCTGATTCTGACTTGCTGTCCCATAACCTGAGCTGCATTGTCTCGTTTTCTCTCATTCCATCGATAGCTGCTGTTGTGGCATCGTCACCGTAAACGGTTATGGCAAGGTTTTGCTCTCCCGCAGGAATCTCAACAGCTCCCACACAAAGACCATCGGCATTAAATACACCTAAAACATCACCTGCATTGAAATCCTGGACCGATGATGAAGGGATAGCAATAACATGAGATGTTCCTGTTGGTAATATTTCATTCCATGGATTCACTGTTGCTACAACCGGATGAAGACTCTTTGCCGTTGCGGCAACGCTGTAATCCAGTTCTCCGGGATTTTCCAGTGCCACCATATACGCTTTTCCGGGTTCCAGTGTCTGGAGGCTGTAGAACTGCGCTGCCGGCCAGTATACCTCAGGTGAAGCTACTGATTTGACAATCACCAGGTTTCCTTCCAGCGGACCAAACACTGATGCAGCAGTTACGGCATCTTCCGTAAGCACCGGAATAAGGCTCCAGCCCTGATCCAAATCAACAGAAAGGTCATCTGCCGGATCTCCGGTAAATGTTAATTGTGTTGTAACATCAACTTTTACTTTATATCCCTGCATAGTGTTCCAGTATGGTAAGGTATTGGCATAAGGAGGCCAGAACACGCCTGTAAGATCCTTCAATATCACCAAATCATCTATTATTGGTGCGAAGATATTCTCTGTTACAGTATCATCCGGCATCACCCATGAAGAGATTCCACTCCAGCCCTCAGGCATAGTAATTACATGGACTGACTGACAGGTATCCACTACATTCACGGTTACCTCAGCACAGGCTGAAATGCCGCATAATGATTCGCGTGAAGCAAAATATGTGGTGGTATCTTCAGGTGAAGGTATAGTAATGGTCATTCCTGAGCCTATGGCAGTAGTACCACAACTTCCTTCATACCATGTAACTACATCACCATATCCGCCATGTACTGTGAGTGTAATATCGCCATCGTCCTGCGGGCAGAATCCGTCACGGTCACTGGTAATCGAATCAGGTGCTACAGGCTCAGTTTCTGCTACTACCGTAATGCTGACACAACTGCTGGTGCTACATACATTTTCCCATGATGCACAATACTCGGTTGTCACTTCCGGAGAGTCGATAACAAGCGTTGATCCTGTACCGACAGAAATACCACCGGCATACCATGTCAGCAGGTCGCCACTGCCACCCAAGGCAGTAAGTGTTACCGTCCCCGCATCATTGTAGCATACTGCATCTGGCGTTGCGGAAACTGAAACCGGAGATTCAGGTAAGGGCATTACAGTAACCGCCACTGCAATACAATCGCTGATACCGCAAGTATTCTCCCAACGGGCACAATAGGAAGTATTCTCTTCCGGACTTGGTACTTCAACAGAGCTGCCAGTTCCAATAAGATCATTGCCTTCATACCAATATAATACATCTCCGCTTCCACCGGTTGCTGTAAGTGTAATAGTACCCGGGTCATTAATGCATACTTCTGTTTGAGATGCTGAGACCTGTGTTGGAGCTTCAGGTAATGGCAGAATAGTTACTGTTGTAGAAATACATTCGGAAACAGCGCACTCATTTTGCCACTGCGCACAATATGTGGTTTCCACTTCCGGTGAATCCACAAACAATGGAGAGCCGGTTCCAATCAACTGGCTATCCACATACCAGGCAATAGTCTCCCCTGATCCGCCCTGGGCATACAACGCAATCTGTCCCTGATCATTAATACATACTTCCGATACAGAAGCATAAACATTTTCAGGAGCAACGGGCAAATCTATAATTGAAACTGAAACGCTGACACAATCACTGATACCACAGGAGTTTTCCCATGAGGCACAATATGTTGTTGGCACTTCCGGTGAATCCACTGCCAGTGGTGTTCCGGAGCCGATATAAACATCATTAACAAACCATTTCAGCTCCTCTCCTGAACCACCTTCAGCAACAAGGGTTATCATTCCGGGATCATTGATACAAACATCACTATCGGAAACTGAAACAAGTGCAGGTGCAACAGGTAAAGGAAGTACTTCAATGGTGAAAGGAGTGCACTCACTGCTGCCGCAGCTGTTTTCCCACACTGCGCAATAGGTTGTTGTTACCACGGGACTATCCACAGTAAGATCCGCTCCGGTGCCAACTTCCAGGTCATCTACAAACCAACGAATAATATCACCGCTGCCACCAATTGCCGTTAATGTTACAGTGCCCGGGTCATCAATACAAACCTCACTTGCTGTTGATAGGACTGACTCAGGTGCCACGGCAAGAGGCAACACATTTACAGTTACAGGCACCAAATCACTGTTGGCACAGCTGTTTTCCCATCGTGCGTGATAGGTAGTTGTCACTTCCGGCGACATCAAAATTATTGATGTTCCGGATCCGAAATAACTTCCGTCAGAATACCATTTCAGCACATCACCCGAGCCACCTTCCGCAGTAAGCGTTATGGTTCCATTATCGTCAGCACACACTTCTGAAGGTGTTGCGGTAACATTTTGCGGAGGTTCCGGCAATGGAATAACAGTAACGGTAAGACTTTCACACAATGTAGTGCCACAGGTACTTTCCCACTGTGCACAATAGGTTGTCTCTTCTTCAGGAGTATCAACGGTAAGAGGAGTTCCTGAACCGGCAAAAGTGCCATTTGCATACCAGTTGAGCACATCACCACTACCACCGGTAGCAGTAAGGTCAAGTGTTCCCGGATCATTAATACATACCTCATAATCTGTTGCTGCTACTGATGTTGGAGCAACAGGCATGGGCAGCACTGTTACTGTAACTTCTGTACATGTACTGATTCCGCAATTATTCTCATACTGCGCACAATATGTTGTTGTAACTTCAGGTGAGTCGAGCACAAGTGGATTTCCTGTTCCTATCTCAGTGCCCTGTGAGAACCAACGCAAGGTTTCTCCGCTTCCGCCATTCGCTGTAAGGCTTATTGTTCCGGCATCATTGGCACAGAACCCGTCTCTGTCGGAAGTAATGCCTGCAGGAGCTACAGGCTGATCAATCACATTTACGGTAGCATTATCAGCAGCATTTGAGAGATATGTAAACACATCACAACGGTACACGGTGGTTGTTGATGGTGATACAATAATCTGGGTTTGTGTGGAAGAGAATCCCGGAGGAATTGAAGACCACTCAAACACATAACTTCCGGAACCACCGCCGGGGCTGGCACTCAGGATCAGGTTATTACCCTGGCAAAGCTGAGTCTGTTCCGGCCATACCTCCACGGTAAGCGGGTCAGCATTTAAACTCAGGAGTTCACTAAGTGCGTTGGTATGATATTTCCCGTCGAAAGTATATGGATTAACCGCATGATACGTAGCAATAGCCTCATAATCTGTTGAGTTAAACATCTTATAAATTCTCCAGCGGAATTTTTCACCTTCATAAAAACCATCTTTACCGGGCGATGATGCATCATCTCCAAAAGCCGTTACAGCATTTGAACCTGTCCACTCGCAGAATCCGCCACATTTCTCTGTTTGAGTAGCTTCATCAAAGTAAAACACCCCTATATAATCACCTATAGCTATCTGTGTACCATTAATTTTCGGATGCGAATAGATAGGAATAGAGATTACATGAGAAATATCTGTTGGCACCACATTCCATCCGGGAGGAGTAAAAGATTGTGTGCCTTCATAATTGTTGTTAAGGAGATTTGTTTGCACTTCAGAATACGACCGGGATGTAGGGGAGAAAGTGTAATCTTCCTTATCCGGATATGCAGTTCCTGACCATCCGTAGGGAAGCTCCATGGCATAATAACCTTCATAGTCTGTAGTATCTGAGCCTCCGCCATTATTAAAGAATACCACCACATCTTCAATGGGAGTACCCATATCTGTATCATTAATATATCCTGAGATTATTACTGTTTGTTCCGTTGCGGTGTAATGATCTGACAAACGGTTTTGAGAAAGATTGGAATAGGTTCTGTGTGTCGGGGCAAAACTGTAGCCCAGGAGTTCGGGAGTAACCACGCCTGAATATCCGTAATTCAGGTTTTTCGTGTATGCACCGGCGGCATTTGTCAGCACAGTTCCTCCTCCGTTGGAGAAAATAACGCTCACTCCCTCAACCGGGCTGCCGGAGCTTGTCTGTATGGTTCCTGCAACAGTCAGCACCTGTATTGTTCCCGTAAAATCAAGATTTACCTGATTCGTCGTAGCGTTAACAATATTTCTGATTCCGGGTGTGAAGTCATACCCTGCTTTCTGAGGCTGCAAAGTTCCTGTCCAGCCATACTCCACCTCAGTATCAAAGTCACCATTGGCATCAGTAAAAACTGAAGATTGTCCTGAAACCAGGACCTCAACATTCTGAATTGGATTTCCGGAGCTGTTTTCAATATTTCCTGACAGAGTAATCATCGCAACTGAAGCGAGAAAATACTGATTTGTCTGATTGGCAAAAAGTCCTGCATATGCTCTGGAAGATGGAGAGAATTCCTTTCCCGCCAGAGATGGAGTAGAGGTTCCAATCCAACCATAGGGCAACGTATTGGAATAGAATCCGGAAGCGTCAGTAATCACATCACCGCCACCATTAGAGAAGGAAATAGTAACTCCTTCAAGAGGAAGGCCACCTTCTGTTACGGTTCCTGAGATCGTATAGGTTTCCTGCTCCCCCTCATAGTCTTCACCGGAAATTGCAGCAGTCACATTGCTGTAGTTTCGTGAAACAGGAGTAAAATTATATCCTGCCAGCGAAGGCGTTGCTGTACCTGTATAATCATAGGGTACATTCTTGGTATAGAAACCGCTTGCATTGGTCAGCGCACCACCAATAGATCCGCTGAACGACACTGTTACACCTTCAAGCGGGTTTGATGAATCATCGGTAATAGTACCTGAAACAGCAAATGTTTCGATGGTGGCCGCAAAATTCAATCCCGAAAGGTTGCTGTAGATTGTAGTAATGTTGCGTTGCGCAGGAATAAATTCATAGCCTGCCTTAACGGGAATTATAGTTCCTGACCATCCATGCGGAGCAGTAAAGGTATAGGCTCCAGAAGCATCAGTATAAACTGATGTCAATCCTGTAAGCTGCATCTCAACATTCTCTACCGGAGCTCCGTTGTCAGTCACATAACCTGAAACAGTATAAGTGATATCTGTGGCAGTGTAATCCTGACCAGTCTGATCAGACGTTATATTTGAATAGGATCTGGAGGATGGGGTAAAGGTCTTTCCTGCGAGTGATGGCGTAGCAGTACCGCTCCATCCGGAATCGAGATCTTTCGAGTAGGTTCCGGAGCTTGTGGTAACTGTGGTTCCTCCGCCATTGGAAAAAGTTACTGTTACTCCTACCAGACCGGTTCCATCCTGTGTAATGGTTCCCGAGATATTTACTGTGGGAACGGATGTGGAAAAATCATTATCTGTTGAAGGAGCTGTAACGTTGGAAAGCGAGATACTTACGGGATCAAATGTATAGGTAGATGAAACCGGCGTAATATCACCTGACCAACCACTGGGAACACAACGTGTATAATTTCCGTCGGCATCAGTATATGTGGCACTTACACCATTTGAGAAGGTCACTTCCACGCCTTCCAGGGGAGAGCTCCCGCTGGAAATGGTGCCGGAAACAGCATGAATTGATGCCCCGGAGCCAAATACCATCTGCAGACTTGTAAGACCGTTTGGCAACCAGTTCAATCCATTAAAAGAACCAGAAGCAACGATGGCAGTAACTCCTGTATATTCAATTTCGCCACACCAGCTGTATATCCGGAAGATAAACTCTTCATTATAGGCAAAACCATCCTTCACAGAGGTAAGGTTATCGTCGCCAAAGGCAGAAATTGCCGCGCCTGTTCCGCCGGTCCATTCCACAGCACCACCGCAGGTCTCGCCGCCTTCATCATTAATATAAAACACACCGATATAATCACCAACTTCTATCGGTACACCATTGATAATTGGTGCCTGCATAATACTTATCGTATGATTATCACCGGTCACAGTGTATTCCCATCCGGGAGGCAAACCCTGTGCAAAAGAATTGGAAAAAAGGAAAAGTGCTGATAACAGCATCAGGATAGTTTTTGCTCTGCTCATAATGTAAACTCTTTGATTTCGCTACTTTTTCTAACTATTAATCCTCATATCAGAAAAAAGTAATCACCTGCGGGTAAAAATAATCAAATATGCGGATTCTGCTTCATCAGATTCCATCCAAATCAAAATTTAACATCTCACCTAAATCCATTTAGGAAAAGAAAAATTCATACATTTACAGCAAATTGAAATCATATGGCACGACTGAATCTTATATTGATCGCACTTATGTTTTTCCTGTCTGTTAAATCTCAGGAAAATACATTTAACTGCTATACACTAATCGCCGGAAAGGATGCCACAGCCGATGGTGCTGTAATAGTGGCACATAATGAAGATGACTTTGGTGAACAGATTGTAAACTTTTACAAGGTTCCGGCTCGACCGGCAGGAACCGAATTCACCACCAATGCCGGTGAAACTATTACCATTGAAAATGAGTCGGTTCCCTATCTCTGGCTTGAAATGCCGGGGATGAATTTTTCAGATTGTTTTTTAAACGAAAGTGGTGTGGTGGTAGTTTCCAATCAATGCAGCAGCAAAGAAGAAAACCCCTAACTATCATTCGGAGGCATACAATATCAATTGCGCAAGCAGATTGCCGGGCAGGCCCGAAGTGCAAGGCATGGCGTAAAAATCGCCATCTCACTGCTGGAAAAATTCGGGTACAACTCCTCCGGCAGAACTTACACAATTGCTGACCCGAACGAAGCATATATTCTGGCAGTGGTTAATGGAAAACACTATGCGGCTGTGAGAGTTCCGGATAATAAAGTTGCAGTTATCCCGAACTACTATACTCTTACGGATATTGATATGAATGATACAGTGAACTTTCTGGTCTCACCGGATCTTATCACTTATGCTGAAGAGCAGGGATGGTACAACTCCGCAGATGGTGATTTCAACTTTCGTCTGGCCTATGCCAGTGATGGTTCCCTGAAACATCCGGTAAATATTGGTCGGATGTGGCGTGGTGTAAACATCCTTTCCGGGAAAGATTATCAATATAACGATTCCTTCCCCACATTTTTTGATCCCGGGAAGCCGGTTGAAGTAAAAACATTTATGAACCTGCTCCGCGATCATTATGAGGGAACTGACCTCTCGTATATTCATCTAAAAGCTGACACCCCGCACCATGAAGAGGGAACGATATGTGCCACACATACCCAATATGGCCTGGTAGCGCACCTGCGACCGGATATGCCGGTTGAAATTGGTGCCGTATTATGGATTGCCATGCGCAGGCCCTGCACTCAAAGCTTTATACCCTGGTATGCCGGAATTTCTGTTATCCCCAACGGATTTGCGAGATATGATTATCTGTGGGCTGAAAAAAATCACAAATCTCCGGAAGAGGGAACATGGGACAGAGTTCCGGTCCACTCCTATTTCTTCTTTAAGGATTATGCCGATTTTGTGGATAAGAATTATGCCTTCAGACAAAAGGAAGCGCTAAAGAAAGCTCAAAAAACAGAAGATAAATATCTTGAAAAACAACAGAAATTCGAAAAACAGCTTCTGAAATTAAAAGAGAGAAACCCGCAGCGATATCAGGAAAAACTCAATGAAATTACTGCACGGGCAACAGCAAAAACAATCAAAAACAGCTTAACAAAATAACACTATGCGATTCAGGTTACTTCTTATCATTCTGGTTGTTGCAGCAGCATCCTGCAGCAGAAAACCGGTTCAATTCACAGAATACGTAAATCCTTTTATTGGTACCGGCGGGCATGGTCACACCTATCCCGGCGCGGCAGTACCCTTTGGAATGGTGCAGCTCAGCCCCGACACACGACTCACAGGCTGGGATGGTTGCTCTGCCTACCATTACTCCGATGATGTGGTATATGGCTTCAGTCACACTCACCTCAGCGGTACAGGTTGCTCCGACTACGGAGATATCCTGCTAATGCCTTTTACCGGTGAGCCAACTCCCTTTAATGGTGCTGAGGCAGGCCATGAAAAAGGTTATGCATCAAAATTTTCTCACCAAAAAGAGACAGCATCACCCGGATTCTATTCCGTTCATCTCGATGATTATAATATCGATGTCAGGCTGACTACTACTGAACGTGTTGGTGTTCATGAATATAATTTCCCGGCCAATGAAAAGGCAGGAGTACTTATTGACCTGCAGCACCGTGATAAAGTACTTGATGCATTTTTAGAGAAAAGTGGTGATAATGAAATCTCAGGATACAGAATCTCCCGCGCATGGGCTCACGACCAGCACATCTATTTTGTAATCCGGTTTTCAGAATCAATAAGCAAAACAGGAATCTGGTCTGACGACAAACCGGTAGAAGCGCTTGCAGCACAGGGAGAAAATATAAAAGGTTTTGTGCGTTTTGAAAATCCGGAAAACAACCGGATCACAGCTAAAGTAGGTATCAGCGCAGTGAGTATTGAAGGTGCCATTAAAAACCTTGAGGCAGAAGCTGAAGGAAAAGGGTTTGATGAAATTCTGGCTGAAGCAGAAACGAAATGGAATGACAGGCTTGGAAAAGTTGCTGTAGAGGGTGGCACCAAAACTGAAAAAGTAAATTTCTATACCGCGCTTTATCACAGCTTTCTGAATCCAAATCTCTTTATGGATGTGGACGGCACTTTCCGGGGAACAGATCTAAAGATACATCAGGCTGCAGATTATGAGTATCATACAGTATTCTCACTTTGGGACACATACCGCGCAACACATCCTTTATTCACAATTCTCGAAACTGAAAAGACCAATCACTTTATCCGCACCTTTCTTGATATGTATAAATATGGCGGAAAACTTCCGGTTTGGGAACTTGCAGGAAATTACACCGGTTGCATGATCGGGTATCACTCTGTTCCTGTGATTGCCGATGCCTGGGTAAAAGGGATCCGTGGATATGACGAACATCTTGCGATGCAGGCAATGGTTCACAGCGCTACAATCGATCATCTTGGGCTTCCTTCCTACAGAAAGTATGGTTATATCCCTTCCGGAGATGAGCATGAATCCGTATCCAAAACACTGGAATATGCTTATGATGACTGGTGTATCGCTACCATAGCGAAAGACCTTGGCCTTGATGATGTTTATAAAACCTATATTAAAAGAGCACAGAGTTATAAAAACATTTTTGATCCGCAAACGGGATTTATGCGCGCAAAAGAGAACAACCTTTGGTTTGAGCCTTTTGACCCCAAAGAGGTGAACTACAACTACACTGAGGCCAATTGCTGGCAATATAGTTTTTATGTTCCTCAGGATGTGAATACACTAATTGAATACCTTGGCGGTGATGAAGCCTTTTGCGCCAAGCTGGATGAGCTATTTACCACATCATCGGAAACTACCGGTCGTGAGCAGGCAGATATTACCGGGTTGATTGGTCAGTATGCACATGGAAATGAGCCCAGCCATCACATGGCATATCTGTATAGTTTTGCCGGACAACCCCATAAGACACAGCAGGTGAGCAGAAAAATCATGGATGAGCTTTACTTAAATTCTCCTGACGGTTTGTGCGGCAACGAAGATTGCGGACAGATGTCTTCATGGTATGTTTTTAGCGCTTTGGGGTTCTATCCTGTTACACCCGGAACAGACACTTACGTTTTCGGTACACCTTTATTTAAGGAAGCAAAACTAAACCTGGAAAACGGGAACACATTCATTGTTAAGGCGCCAAATGTATCATCAAAGAATATTTATATTCAGGAGGTACTTCTGAATGGTAAGAACTATGATAAACTATACCTGCGTCATCAGGATATTATGGCCGGTGGTGAGCTGGAGTTTGTTATGGGAGATCAGCCCTCGGATTTCGGTACACTACCTCAACAAAGACCTGTTACTGTAATTGATAATCATTTGATTGTGCCGGTTCCCTTTGTGCAATCGGGTGATAAAGCCTTTTTTGAAACCACAGAAATCGCGCTGGGTTCTGTAGATCCGAATGTTACGATTTTTTATACCCTTAACGGAGAAGACCCCGATGAACAAAGCATGGTATACGAAAATCCATTCACAGTAAACGCTACCACTACCGTAAAAGCGATTGCCGTAACACCTGAAGGGAAAACAAGCAGGATTATTGAATCAGACTTTCAGAAAATCCCAAAGAACAGAAAAATAAAGCTTTACAGTGAATATGCGAACCAGTATTCTGCAGGCGGAGATATGGCGCTGGTAGATTTCATGCGCGGTGGTGAGAGTTATAAAACCGGCGTTTGGCAAGGATACCAGGGACAGCATCTGCGGGCTGTCGTTGACCTGGGAGAAATTACGGAGTTCAATACAATAGAAACAGGATTCCTTCAGGATGAAAACAGCTGGATCTTCCTCCCACAGCAGGTGGAGTACTATATCTCTGAAGATGGTGACAGTTTTGAAAAAATAGCCACACTCACTCCTGATATCAAGCCCTCTGACAGAGGTACTTTTGTAGAGCAATTCCGCACTGATGGTCAATACAAAGCACAATATGTAAAAATCGTTGCGTTCTCATTGCTTGAAAATCCTCAATGGCATAAATCTCCGGGAGGAAAATGCTGGCTTTTTGCCGATGAAATTGTAATTGAATAATATTAATCAGGAATACCTGAAGACTATATTTATTAAAAACACGCTGTTCAGGTGAAATCATCCTACACATAGATACAAACTGGTTAAATACTGATTATAAGCATATTAACTTATTAATGTTATGGTAATGTTAGGTTAAAAAGGAGTTAACACAAGGGTATTGTTGCAGTGAATAATTTTCTAAATCGATTTAGGTAAAGGAAATTTGTTGGAATAAACAAATACCCGTATTATGGATATCGATAGAAAACACTTAGAAAGATGTATAGGAAATGAGGCGCGTGCACAAGAGAATCTCTATCGTCATTATGCTCCAAAAATGCTTGCATTATGTAAAAGGTATGCTCGGTCAAATGAAGAGGCAGAAGATATATTACAGGAAGGCTTTATCAAAGTTTTCACCAAGCTTGATGATTTCCGTAATGAAGGTTCACTGGAAGGCTGGATCCGCAGGATTATGATTAATACAGCATTAAATTTCCACAAACGTAAAAGTCCGTCTTATCAGGATTTGAATCCTGAACTCTTTGAACTCTCAAGGGTCGAAGAATCAACATCCGTTGAAATACTTTCTGCCGAAGAGTTGGAAACGGTTATTGCCCAGATTCCTTCTCCTTACAAAACAGTATTTCAATTGAATGCTATTTTAGGATATACACACAAAGAGATTGGTGAGATGCTGAATATCAGCACAAATACCAGTAAATCGAGGTTGAACAGAGCCAGACATATCATCCAAAAACGCTATTTCAATATTTACTCAACCGCGATTTCTCCGGCATACGGAAGAGCCATAGCATAATTTTTTTTCCTTCAGGCAACGCTTTCTGTTCTGTTTGGTCTTAAAAGAGTAAATTTGAATACGATATATTACTCCTATTTTTTAGTCAAGACCTAAACAGTATCGCATGAAAAAGTATTTACTCCTACTGGTAACAGTATTCCTTTCTGTATTTTCTGTAAATGCAGGAAAACAAATTCACAAGTATAAATTCGAGAAACCTGAAATTATTCAGGATGGCACATACGCTGAAATTCTCTACGATGAGTGCCAGAACCAAGGGGCTGAAGGATATCCCCTGATGCCGATGTTTAACGTCAACATCCTCCTGCCACAAGGCGAGTCGATTGTTGCTGTTAATATTCTGAGCGTATCAAACTGGGAAGAATCAGAGACAATTCTCATTAAACCAGCCTCCAGGCCCTTCCCCATTTCACAACCTGCAACAGATTACACGGTATCACCAAACAACGATATCTATTTATCAGATGAGATTTATCCTGCTGAAAAAATTGATCAGGTACGCACCGGTTTTCTCGCAGGCCATAGCATTGGTTCATTTGCAATCTGTCCGGTACAGTGGATTCCTGCTTCTCAATCAGCAACTTTTGTGAAGGAAATTATTGTTGAAGTAGTAACCACTTCCGACAATAAGGCTGCAGAAGCATCTGCAAAAGCAAAAAACACACCTATTATTAATGCACGTATTAATGCACTGGTAGAGAACCCGGAAGTAATCAGCCAATATACATATCCAACCACGCGTGATAATGAAGAGAATGATCTTCTTATTATTACCAGCGAGGCGTTGCAAGGGGATTTTGAAGATTTCAAAAACCTCAAAACTTCCACAGGATATTATACAGAGATTATTACTGTAGAGACTATTTATGCTACCTACGACGGAGCAGATAACCAGGAAAAGATCAGAAACTGTATCATCGATTACTATACCAATCATAATACACAGTATGTTATCCTTGGCGGAGATAGTGATCCTGCAAACGCAAATGACTATATTATTCCTCACCGTGGTTTCTTTGCTCAAGACGAGCTTGATATACCATCTGACATGTATTACTCCTGTCTCGACGGCACCTGGAACGATGACAATGATAATCGCTGGGGTGAAGGCAATGAGACTGACCTTTATGCAGAAGTATTAATTGGTCGTTTCTGTGCTGATCAAAGCAGTGAAATCTATAATCTGACACAAAAAAACATAGCATATCAGCTCACACCTGTACTTGAAGACATTGAAAAAGGACTGATGATTGGTGAATTGCTTGATAACAATCCAACTTATGGTGGAAACTATAAGGATCAGATTAAAGACGGATCTTCAGCCAACGGCTATACTACCGAAGGATTTGCTGAAAATTTCACCGTTGAAACCATTTACGACAGAGACCAGAGCTGGAACAAATACACGATTTTTAATGAATTCAATAATAGTGGTACCCATCTTCTAAACCACCTGGGGCATTCATTCACCGACTATAATATGAAGATGTATTGTAGTGATGTAACACTTCAAAACTTTACCAACGACGGTGAGACACGGGGTTTTGTAATCGGATACAGCCAGGGGTGCTACAACGGCTCTTTCGATAACAGAGGAACCTCTGCCGGAGACTATTCATCGACAGATTGTTTTGCCGAATACATCACAAACCTTGCAAGAGCGGAAGTGGCATGTGTTTCAAACTCCCGCTACGGATGGTATATGCCAAGCTCTACCAACAGTTCCAGTCAAATGTATGACAGGGAGTTTTTTGATGCCCTTTTTGGTGAAGGTATTACCATGATCGGAGCTATGAATGCTGACTCCAAGGAAGATAACCCCGGAATCTTCAACTCAAATGACAACTACCGTTGGGTAGCTTATCAGACCAATCTTTTTGGTGACCCGACACTGGATGTCTGGACGGCACTTCCACAGGATATTACAGCTTCCATTCCGCCAAGTGTAATTATTGGATCATCCGAAATAGAATTCCAGCTGGATATCACCGGAGCAAGAATCGCAATCATGCAAAATGATCAGCTCATTGGTCGCGCAGTAACAAATGATGATGGATATGCAATGGTTCAACTTCTTGATAACCTCACATCATCAGACCCATTAACAGTCTCTGTTATCGCGCATAATTACAATCGTCTTACACAGGAGATGCTTGTTATCAATAATCAGCCATATGTGGTCTATGACGCACATAATATCAATGATGAATCAGGAAACAACAATGGATTGGTTGATTTTTCAGAGACCATTATGCTCGACATGACTATGGAAAACGTTGGTGATCAGCCATCTGATGAAGTAACAGCAACTATAACAACAGAAGATGAGTATATCACAATCGTTAATGGCACTGCTGAATTTGGTGTTTTCCAGCCGGGAGAAACCATCAGTATTGAGGATGCCTTTGAGTTTACTGTTGCTGATGATATCGAAGATGGCCACAGCGTATTATTTAACATCTCAGCCACTGATCAGAGTATGGTCTGGGGCAGCAAGATGTATCTTTCTGTAAATGCACCCGCGCTCCAGTATGGCGGCACAATTATATCTGATACTGAAGGAAATAACAATGGTATGATGGATGCCGGCGAGACAGTGGATATCACATTCTCCATAACAAACAATGGTCATGCAGATATCTCAGCAATTACAAACATCATTTCAACAACATCAGAATTCCTGACCATTAATACAGGAGCAAATACTGAGATTGAAATCATTGAAGCTGAAGGCACTGTAGAAGTGACCATTAATGTTTCTGTGGATGAAAACACACCTATAGGATCGCTTGTTGATTTCAACTGTGACCTCGAGGCCGGAGCTTACTCCATCAATGCTGAAAAAGGATTCAAGGTTGGTTTAATTGTAGAAAACTTTGAAACCGGAGACTTCAGTGCCTATGACTGGTTGCTTGCCGGAAATGAGCCCTGGGAAATTGTCACCAATGAAGTTTATGAAGGTCTTTATGCGGCAAAATCAGGTCCTATTGGCAACAACCAGCTGTCGATTATGCAAATGGAAGGCGTTGAAGTTCCTGCAAACGACAGTATCGCATTCATGGTGAAAGTAAGTACCGAAGCCACCTATGATTACCTTTATTTCTATATGGGTGACTCCAAAATTGGTGAATGGGAAGGCGAACACGACTGGATGAGAGTTTCATTTGCAGTTCCTGAAGGCACTCATACTTTCCGCTGGCTCTATAAAAAAGACCAGTATGAAACAGGTGGTCAGGATTGCGCATGGATTGATTTTATCGAGCTTCCTGTGATGGATATGGGAGTTGGTTTTGAAGAGATGGAAATCGAAGCCTCAATGACCGCTATGCCAAATCCAGCTTCTGAAAGTCTTGCAATTCGCATTGAAAACCCTGAAGCTCAGAATATCTCAATTGAATTAAGATCACTTGACGGGAAACAATTCTCATCAATAGTGAATAATGAACAGGTTCTGAAAGGAGTACATGTTTTCAGAGCTGATATAAGTACACTTTCCGGTGGTGTGTATATCCTTACAATGAGGAATTCACAGACCCGAATCACAAAAAAAGTAATTATCCAAAAATAAAATTTGCAGTTTTAATGGTATTACTTTCGGTGGCATCGTTTCGGTGTCACCGTTTTTTTTACTTTTATCGTTCAAAACCATAAACACAATACACATGGCATTAGCAACAATCGACTGGATCATAGTAGTGATCTTCTTTTTGATAGTAGTTGGCATCGGGTGGGTTGCCTCCCGGACTGCGGGTAAAGACACTTCAGAATTTTTTCTTGGCGGGCGCGGTATGCCATGGTGGCTTTTAGGTATCTCAATGGTAGCATGCACATTTTCGGCCGACACACCCAATCTGGTAACAGGAATGGTCAGGGAATCGGGCGTGGCGAAAAACTGGGCCTGGTGGGCTTTTCTTATCACCGGTATGGTAACGGTATTTATCTATGCCAAGCTATGGCGACGGTCAAATGTAATGACAGACCTTGAGTATTATGAACTTCGCTACAGCGGAAAGGCAGCATCATTTCTTCGTGGTTTCAGGGCACTTTACCTGGGGTTGTTTTTCAACACGCTGATTATGGGAACAGTAACTCTGGCTGCCATAAAGATTGGCGCTGTGATGTTTAATATCCCGCCATTACAAACGGTTATTTTTGCTTCTCTGGGTGTTGTGATTTATGCGGCTGTCGGAGGACTAAAGGGCGTAATATGGGCTGATTTCTTTCAATACGGAATTGCGCTGTTCGGCGCTGTATTCGCCGCAGTTGTGGCACTTCGCCAACCTGAAGTCGGTGGACTTGACGGTCTGCTTTCAAATCCGGTGGTACAGGGGAAGATGAATTTTTTCCCGGACTTTACAAATCCGGCACAGTATATTCCGCTATTGATCATTCCTATTGCAGTACAGTGGTGGAGTGTGTGGTATCCCGGAGCGGAGCCGGGAGGCGGAGGATATATTGCACAGCGTATGCTCGCAGCAAAGAATGAAAAAAATGCTATCGGCGCTACCATGCTGTTTAATTTTATGCACTACGCCATCCGTCCCTGGCCATGGATTATCGTTGCATTGGCTTCGTTGGTAATCTATCCTGACCTTGCCAATATCCATTCCGAATTCCCCGGCATTGACCCCACTTATCTGAAAGATGACATCGCATATCCTGTGATGATGTCAAAGCTTGGTCCCGGCTGGCTGGGACTTATTGTGGCCTCACTGATAGCAGCATATATGTCTACCATTGGAACACACCTGAACTGGGGATCCAGCTACCTTGTGAATGATTTCTACAAACGTTTTGTGAAAAAAGATGCCAAAGAAAAAGAACTTGTCCGCGTAGGACGTATCTCTACAGTATTACTTATGATTGTTGCCGGAACATTCGCACTAACAATAATGGATAATGCCACACAGGCTTTCAACATTCTTCTACTCACCGGTGCAGGCTCCGGAGCCATTTACCTGCTGCGCTGGTTCTGGTGGAGAATAAATGCCTGGACAGAAATTGTTGCTATGATTGTTGCCACTGTACAGGCCCTGATTCTGGTGCTCGCTATCCCTGATGAATCTGTTGCTACAGCAGTGCTTGACGGATTCACGGTAAAGCTGCTTATTGCCGTAGCCGGAACATCAGTGGCCTGGATTGTTACCACCTTTATCACAAAACCTGAAAGCAAGGAGACTCTCCGGAAATTCTACCGCGCAACACGTCCCGGAGGTCCGGGCTGGAAAAAAGTTGTTGAAGAAGCAAGAGCAGATGGTGACTTCATCGACGAGCAGGATCACGGTAAAAAATGGGAAATGCCACTGCAGATTTTGTGTGTCTTTATTGGCTGCATCGTAATCTATTCATCACTCTTTGCAATCGGATCCTTTGTGTATAAAAATGTAACTACCGGAATTATCCTTTCTGCTACAGCAGTTATTGGAATGATGCTGCTTTTCAAGTTTTTTAACCGTTTAAGAGCAAATTAATTCTTTAAAGATTATAACTATGAGACTATATTCTTCATCGCTGATACTTTTCCTTTTGATGCTTGCTTTTTTCTCCCGTGGACAGGTGTGGCAGGATCCATCTGTAACAGAGATCAACAAACTGGCTGCCAGGTCTTTTGCTATTCCATATCCGGATTATAAAAGTGCTGTTAATAATCAGGCGGAGGTTAATCCTGATCTTCTTAACCTTAACGGGAAATGGAAATTTCAATGGTATAACAGCGTGAATGATGTTTCAGATAATTTCATCAACCCTGACTTTGCAGATGAAAACTGGGATGAAATTGATGTTCCGGGTAACTGGGAAGTTAACGGCTACGGTGTTCCCATCTATGTAAATATACCGTATGAATTTACATCGGAACCTAACCCTCCCTATGTACCTGACAGCATTAACAATACCGGTCTTTACAGAAGGTGGTTTGATTACCCTGAAGAGTGGAACGGCAAGCGTATTGTTCTGCATATCGGAGCAGTTAAATCTGCAGCATTTATTTATGTGAATGGTGAAGAAGTCGGCTATACCCAGGGTTCAAAACTGCCTGCAGAATTTGATATCACGCAATATCTTAAAACAGGCAATAACCTGTTGGCACTAAAAGTTTTGCGCTATTCTGACGGATCTTATCTGGAATGTCAGGATTTCTGGAGGATATCAGGAATTGAGAGAGATGTGTTTCTGGTTGCATATCATCAAACACATCTTTTTGACTTTGAAGTAAAACCTGTTTTGGATAAAAATCTATCCAATAGTAAAATAAATATTACCCTGGAAACTAAAAATGCAACACAACATACAACAGCCAGATATCAGCTTCTGGATCCGGATAAAAATGTAGTAATTGATAAAGAAATAATAATCACTTCGGACAGTTTATCAATTTCAATACCATTTGAAAACCCATTACTGTGGAGTGCTGAGCATCCTAATCTTTACACTTCCGTTATTACTATCTCTGAAAAGGGGAAAGAGATACAGGCTGTGAGATGTAATACAGGATTCCGGGATATTCGAATTGAAGGCGGACAACTGCTGGTCAACAATTTTCCTGTATACCTGAAGGGTGTAAACAGGCATGAGCATGATCCGGTAAAAGGTCATGTAATTTCCAGGGAGTCAATGCTTACTGATATTACGTTGATGAAAGCGCATAATATCAATGCAGTAAGAACGTGCCACTACCCGGAGGATCCATACTGGTACCACCTCTGCGATGTGCACGGTATCTACCTTATAGATGAAGCAAATATAGAATCACACGGCATGGGATATCACCCTGACAGGACGCTGGGGAACAACCCTGAGTGGGGAAAAGCGCATCTGAAAAGAATTGAAAGAATGGTAGAGAGGGATAAAAACCACCCCTCGGTGATTATATGGTCGATGGGAAATGAGGCCGGTGACGGATGTAATTTTGAAGCGGCTTCAGCATGGATTCACCAGCGTGACAGCAGCAGACCTGTGCATTATGAGCGAGCCGGACAAAAGCCACATACAGATATCTATTGCCCGATGTATCCCGGAATTGGATATATCGAATGGTGGGCTCAAACTGAGGATACCAGACCGCTGATAATGTGTGAATATGCTCATGCCATGGGTAACTCAACCGGTAATCTGCAGGACTACTGGGATGTGATAGAAAAATATCCACGCCTGCAGGGAGGTTTTATCTGGGATTGGGTTGATCAGGGTTTGCTGAAGAAAACTCCTGAAGGAAAAGCATTCTGGGCGTACGGTGGTGATTTTGGGCCGGAAGATGTTCCCAGTGACGGAAATTTCTGCATGAATGGTCTTGTTAGCCCTACAAGAGAGCCTCACCCTGGGTTATACGAAGTAAAAAAAGTGTACCAGTATATTGATTTTGAATGGGATAAAAAACATGAAAACGGAGTTTTGATAAAGAACAAATACCATTTCTCAACTCTGAACAAATACTACCTCACATATGAGATTAAAGGAAATGGTATTGTATTGGCTTCCGGGAAAATAGAAAACATCACTGCTTCACCGGGAGATTATGAACAGATTGTCATTCCGGAAATCAAGGCCATCTCCCCTGCTCCGAATACAAAATATTTTCTGCATCTGAACCTTAACTTGAAGGAGGCAACATCACTGCTGCCGGCAAACCATACTGTAGCATCAGAGCAATTGAAAATACCTGTTACAACGCCTCCATTTATGCCTGCCATGCCGGGACAGAATAAGATCTCTATTGATGAGAATGATATTTTTTTCGTGTTGAAAGCTTCAGAAACTGAATACTCGATTGATAAAAACACTGGATTTATCACACAAATATCTGCACAGGGGAAAGAGACACTTGCCACTCCTCTGGTTACTGATTTTTGGCGTGCTCCAACGGATAATGATTTTGGCAATGGGATGGATCAACGATGTGCTATATGGAAAAATACTGCCAGAGCCTGTGAATTACAAAGCCTCAGAGTGGAAGATCAAAACAGCCGTTCAGTAACCTTAAAGGCAAAGCTAATACATACTGACAGTCAGTCAGAGATAAACCTTATTTACAGACTATACCACGATGGTATTCTTGCTGTCTCAATGCATCTTGAGCCACAAATAAAAGGATTACCTGAATTACCCAGATTTGGGTTTTCTGCCGGTTTGATCTATGGCTATGACAACCTGGACTGGTATGGCAGAGGGCCACACGAAAACTATTGTGACAGAAAAACATCTGCCTTCATCGATCTGTATCAAAGCAATATTCACAACCAGTTTTATCCTTATTCCCGCCCTCAGGAAACAGGTTATAAAACTGATATTGACTGGGTAAGTATTACAAACCGTGCATCCTATGGTTTATTATTTGCCGCTTCTGACAGCATGGGATATTCAGCTTTGCCATATTCAACAAAAGAGCTTGACTGCATTACAAAGAAAAATTATCGTCATCCTGCTGATTTGAGTAAGGATCGTATCACACATCTTCACATTGATAAGATGCAGATGGGTGTTGGTGGAGATGACTCCTGGGGCAAGCACACGCTGTCGAAGTATTCTTTGACGGAATTGCAATACAGATACGGATTTACGCTT
>PKSY01000258.1 GCA_002869405.1 Marinilabiliales bacterium | reverse complement strand
CATTGTGCGATTGTCATCGCGACTGAAAGGAAGCGATCTGGCGAACCTTATCCAGAAGGGATGCTATTTATTCATACTTCTGCTGTTGGTTTAATGTTTCCTGGATCCTCAAACAATAAAATCCGTTAGGATTTGTGTCTCCATAGCACTTGGACGGTCCACGCGGCAGAAAAAACCCGTAGGGTTTTCGTCTCCATTAAATCATCAATATCCAACAAATAACACGTAATAATTTAAATGCGCATTTGGCTTGGTTAAGGGTATATCCATTGATCTTGTTTCAGATGAGGTTCGCAGACGAAACCCGTAACCGGGTTTTTGTCGTTGTGGCGCGGATCTCGTGCTATTTAGACCGAACCCGTACCGGGTTATAGCGCCATTCCGCCTTAGCGGTAAAATTGGAACGGTTGAGGTCGCTCCATCAATTTACCATTGCTCTCCTTTTACGTTGAATAGTTCAGCTCGGCATATACTGTTACATCCCAGGCAGTAATTCGCTCAGGCCAGCCAAAAAATCCCTGCAAGACAGGACTCTTTTGCCAGTCATTGATAAACTGCTTTGCAGTAATATCAACAGACTTTTCCCACTGTCCATTAACCAATACATTCAGTGAGACAATGCCGTTTTTTACTGCAGTAATTTTAGAAGATACACCGGCATACTTTAGATAGAGCTTACCTACCGCGTGGAGGTGCAGGTGATTAATTTGCTCAAGTTGCTTTGTTGAATAGTTCAGTTTTTCCATGATAAATGTTTTAAGTGAATAAAACATCATGAGACGAATACCTGACATTGGATTAATTAAACATTTTTCCAGAATCGGCTCATCGTTTTAGCACCGTGGTGTTCAACTCGGTTGCTGCCAATTGAATGGCTCATGATGATGTTGCAAAGGTAAAAAAACTTTAGAAACATTAGCCAGGATATAAACCAATGGCCACGATGAATATTTGTAGCGTTGCGATTTAAAATCGGAATTAAAAAAATTGACTTTCTTATCGCATCTGTGTAGTTTTATATTACCTTTACAGATATTGGAATCATCAATTAATCACCTGACAATGAAACGCTTCAACCTTCTCTCCATTAATAGTCTGATACTTTTAATAGCAATATTGTTATCACTACCAAATACAATATCTGCACAATGTGATGGCAGTTGTCTACCTCAGGGAATCGGTTTTTACACACAGGCTGATGTGGATAATTTTCAAACTAACTACCCTGATTGTACTGTTATTGAAGGCTCTGTTGGTATTTTTAACGATGAGATCACAAACCTCAATGGATTAAATGTCCTGACAGAGATTCTTGGCGAGCTTCAAGTGACTGCAACGAGCCTCCAAAACTTTGAAGGCCTTAATAACCTGGAGTCGATCGGGAGTAATTTCAATGTGTGGCAGGCGGAATCACTGGTGAACTTTACAGGCCTGGAAAGTCTTGTGTCCATTGGCGGGGATTTTGACATACAACAAAACAACAGCCTGAACTCTTTTCAAGGACTGGAGTCATTACTGACAATTGGTTCAAACCTGTATTTCAACGGCAATCCGCTGGTAACATCCATGACCGGACTGGAAACACTGGAAAGCGTTCGCAGCATTGCGATTATTGATAATGATGGACTTGAAAGCCTGATTGGTCTGGAAAGTTTGACCCAAATTTCAGGAAGTCTCGCGCTGACAAATTGTGTTGCGCTGCAATCGGTAGAGGGGCTTAACAATCTGTCATCTTTAGGATTGCACCTCACAATTTCAGGATGTGATGCGTTGACAGATTTAAGTGCGTTTTCATCGCTGACAGATATGAACGGGAAGCTTTTTATCGCATACAATGACATGCTTGAGTCGCTTTCCGGCCTCGACAACATCAATTATGAAAATCTCACCGGCCTCTCCATCGGCTCAAATCCTGTATTGTCGGAATGCGAAGTAAATTCAGTTTGTGGCTATGTAAATAATAACCAGCCTCTTGGCAACGATGGAATCGGAGGTAATGCGCCGGGCTGTAACTCATGGGAGGAGGTACAGGATGCGTGTGTCGGAATTTCAATAGAAAATATTGTAGACCAAGAGATGAAAATCTTCCCCAACCCGGCAGACGATTTTCTTTTGATTGAAAACCCTCACCATATTATTTATACTCTCATGATTTATGATATGTCCGGAAGTAAGATTATATTACAAAAGATAAGTGACAGTCATGCAACTGTTGATATCCGGGGGTTGCAGCAAGGAGTTTATCAGATTATTATTTGCAGGAATGAGAGGATATATTCTGAAAGATTGGTGATATTATAGGTTAAAGGCAAGGACAAGCAAAAAAATCATCTGCAGCAATAAATAGATTCTTACCTGCATTCTTATCTCTTTCAACTAAATTCGTTATATTTAACCCATATTACCAAAACGAAGGATTTGTAACCTATGAGAAGATTGCTTTTTTTAATAAAAAATCACCACAACGCCTGTGAATTCAATAACAAAAGATTATACAAGGTTGTCAACCTTATTTAGAACCGGAATAAATTAGAAAATTGTATTCAAGTATCTATATATGTCTATACTTAAATTTATATTTTTACGCTCCGAAAAGGGGTTGCAAATAACATAAAACAAAATTCTATATGAAGGCACTTACTCTGTTTATTCTGCTGGCAGGATTTTCGCTGGGGCTTGTGGCGCAGGACATGCCCACATTCTACACTCCCCGCAAGGAAGATCCTCAGAAGCAAATGAAATCAGTAGACCACAGCAAATTTGAGGTATTACAACAGGACTTTGCCAGCGCTCATGAGCTTACCGCTGCCTGTCTTTCCTGCCACACGGAAAGAGGAAAAGAGGTTATGAAAACAGCACACTGGAACTGGGAGCGCGAGGCGTTTACCAAAGAACGCGGAATTACTTATCATGGTAAAAAGGACCTGATAAACAACTTCTGCACAGGTATCGGCGGATCCTGGGGAACCTGTACCCGTTGTCATATTGGTTATGGCTATGAAAATCCTGATTTTGACTTCAAGAATGAGTTTAATATCGACTGTTTAGTATGTCATGATAACTCAGGAACCTACCGCAAAGGCTCAGGCATGGCAGGATATCCCCACCCTTCGGTGGATCTTTCCGTAGCAGCCCAAAGTGTGGGAGCTCCACAAAAGGAAAACTGTGGTGTGTGTCACTTCTACAGTGCCGGTGGTAACAACGTGAAAAACGGAACCCTCGACAATGCGCTTCTGAATTGCACCAAAGATGTTGACGTACACATGGCTGCTGAAGGTCCTGACATGTCTTGTGTTGAGTGTCACGAAACAGAAAAGCATCAGATGAAAGGTAAATACTATGGTGTATCTTCCATGAATCGAAACAGAGCGAACTGTACGCAATGTCACTCTGCTCGTCCACACGAAAATGACGTTGTGAATGAGCATACTATAAAAGTGAGTTGCCAGACCTGCCACATTCCAACTTATGCCAAGGCAAATGATACGAAAACAAGCTGGGACTGGTCGACCGCCACAAAGCTCAACGATGAAGGTCAGCCTTTCTCATTGGATGACGACAGAGGCAATCACACATACCTGTCAATCAAAGGAAGTTTTGAATGGGAAAACAACCTGGAACCTGATTATATCTGGTTTAACGGCACTGCGGATCACTTCCTGATTACTGATGTAATTGATTCGGCAAATATTCCTGTTCAGATTAATACTCTGCACGGCTCCTATGAGGATGAACAGGCAAAGATTCATCCTGTAAAAATCCATACCGGCCGTCAGCCCTGGGACCCCGAACTGAAACACATTCTTCAGATGAAGCTTTGGGATAAGGAAACCGGCAAGGGAGCACTTTGGAAAGACTTCAACTATTATAAGGCCATTGAAGAAGGCATGAAGTCGGTTGAAATTCCATGGAGTGGAAAACATGACTTCATAGACACGGAGATGACTCTGATTCTGAGCCATATGGTTGCTCCTGCAGAAGATGCAGTAAGCTGTAAAGAGTGTCATACACGCAAGAATGGTCGTCTTGAAGGACTCGATGACTTTTATATGCCCGGGCGTAACTACAATGCTACTGTGGAAAAAGGCGGAATTATTCTGATCATCCTCAGTTTACTTGGTGTTGCATTCCACGGCAGCCTGCGCATATTCTTCTCAAGAAAAAACAACTAACCCAAAATATCAAAGGCTATGAAACCTAAACATACAAAGCAAGTATATATTTATTACCGGTTTGAACGCTTCTGGCACTGGACTCAGGCAGCATTGATATTCTTTCTGGCCATCACCGGATTCGAAATTCATTCCTCATACGACCTGTTTGGATTTGAAACTGCAGTGATGTGGCATAATATCGCTGCATGGGCCTTCATCGGATTAATCGGAATCGCAATCTTCTGGCATTTTGTAACTGACCAGTGGAAAAACTATATTCCTACCATGAAGAACCTTAAGGCGCAGATAGAGTTTTATCTTACCGGAATTTTCCGCAATGCCCCCCACCCTACCAAAAAAACAACTATCAGTAAGTTGAATCCATTACAAAGACTTGTTTATCTGGGACTTAAAATTTTGATAATCCCTGTAATGGTAGTCTCCGGACTGGTATATATGTTTTACCGTTATCCACAGGGTAACAATATTGAATCTATTGATATTAACGGGCTCGAGAATGTTGCCGTGGCGCATACAGCCGGAGCATTCATCCTCATCGTATTTGTGATTGTACACCTT
>PKSY01000125.1 GCA_002869405.1 Marinilabiliales bacterium | reverse complement strand
GGCAGGCCATCTTCAATAGTGTAAGAGGTGAAGTTTGTTCCATCATACTTTGCAATACCCTCGCCAAAGCATGCGAACCACATATCTCCGTTCCAGTCCTCATCGATATCCCACACTTTCTCTCCGGGCAGACCGTTGTAGCTGTTGAATACGCTCATCTCCAGACCATCAAACTTAACCACTCCGGCGTCAGTACCTATCCATAGGTATCCGCGGCTGTCTTTGTGGAAAACACGCACCGAAGTAATCGGTAAGCCGTCGTTTGTTGTCAGGTTTACAGCATGTCGACTTTGGCTGAAACAGGAGAGTGATAACAGCAAGAGGAAAAATACCGAAAGTCTGGCACAATGCATAATTATCTTTTGTGTGCGGTGATTACCTTTATGAATTCTTCGGTTCTGCGTGTCGCCACATCGAGCATATCGCCATTTTCCATCATGATTTTGTGACCATGCACCCGTGAGTATTTTTTGATATAGTTGAGATTAACAAGGTGTTTTTTGTGCACACGAAAGAAAAGATCATCCGGTAGTAGCTCTTCAACCGATTTTAATGTTTTGGACACTGTTAATGTGGTTCCGCTGGCAATATGAATAACCGTATAGTTATGGTCAGCTTAACAATAGATAATATCGCGCAGGTTAACCATTTCATAGCCTGTAAGTGATGCGAAGGCAATTTTTTCATTTACGGTGCAGCCCATACTTACATTATTCAGCAGCAGGTTGATGCGTTCCTGCTGCGCCTTTTTGAGGTAATTGTTTTCGAAGCGGGCAAAAGCCTCTTTAAGATCTATTTGGTTTACCGGTTTGAGAAGATAATCCAGTGCGGCACATTTAATGGCTTGGACGGCATAATGTTGATAAGCCGTAGTAAAAATCACATCAAAAGGGATGCTGGGGAAATGTTTAAATAGCTCGAAGCCATTTTTTTCCGGCATTTCAATATCGAGGAATACGATATCCGGGTTATACTTTTTAATGGCTTCCACTCCGGAGTCCACAGAATCCGAAAGCGCCACCACCGCATATTTTTCAGAAAAATAGCGGGAAATGATTTTTTCCAGCGCTTCCCGCGCCTTCCTTTCGTCGTCGATGATAATGGTTGTATACATGTTGAGGATTTTGGTTAGAGAAGGTAAAGGTAGTGAAAAAAAGTTTCATTCTCCAAGGCTTCAGTGGCGGAGGGTCTTATTCTCCAAAGCCTTGGCGAAGGAGAATTTTTGCGATGGTTTATTGAGGTGGGGCGGTTATTTGGGAATGTGAGGCGGAGGGTAAGTGGGGTTTCTATAATTAATATCAATAGATATTTTTATGCATGGATATCTAGGTCCTTTACCACATATTTCCGGCGACCTCCACTTCACCCAACCCTCTGCCGGAATGATCTTAAAATCCCCGGATGGTACTTCTTGGAAAGTTACCATCGATAACTCCGGGAACCTGATTTCTGTACAGGTTCCCGGTGGGGAGTGAAGGTAAAGGACTCATAACCAATAGGTTTTGAAAATCTGTTGTGTTTCATTTCCTACCAGACCCAACAGGTCTTGGAGATTTATCGTTTCAATTAAGCCCAGACCCAACAGGTTTTGGAGGTGTTGGTTTCTTATATTGTCCAGACCCAACAGGTCTTGGAGACCTGTCGGGTCTTACCGGAAAGACCTGTCAGGTATTCCTCCTGACAGGTCTGGGATTTATATAGATTCTGACTTGATCTGATGTGTCTGGGCTTAGTAATAAGTCATATTCCTCCTGACAGGTCTGGGGTTTATAAAGGTTCTGTTTTCTCCTGACAGGTCTGAATGCTTATAGAAAATATCCTATCTATAGGTCTGAGATTAATATCCTATTTTTTCACGTAATGCATGTACTTGTATTAAATATTTATGTGTATCTTAGCTCCAAACCACAATCTCATGAAACATGAACCTCTGGAATATGGCCGGTATTACCATCTTTATAATCATGGTGTAGGGAACAGGGACCTTTTCCCAATAGAAGAGAACTATGAATACTTCTTAGAACTTTATGTGAAGTATATTGTGCCAATAGCTGATACCTTTGCCTGGGCGCTGATGAAGAACCACTTTCATATTTTATTAAGATTAAAGGATTTTGAGGAGGTTTATCCAGGCATAGACCTGTCAGGTATTTCTCCTGACAGGTCTGGAATCAAACAGCAAGAATCACCTAGCAGGTCTGGGTTGCGAAGTAATCCAGACCCAACAGGTCTTGGAGACCTGTCGGGTCTTGCCGTGAAAGACCTGTCAGGTATTCCTCCTGACAGGTCTGGTTCCAACAAAAAAGTACCGGATGACAGGTCTGGTTCCAATAAAAAAGTACCTCCTGACAGGTCTGGGTTGCAAAATGTTAAACCGCCTTCACGTCACTTCTCTAATTTTTTCAATGCTTACGCTAAAGCAATAAATAAGCAAACGGGTATGGATGGCTCACTTTTTCGTAGGCCAATGAAAAGAATATCTATTAATGGTGAATCCTATCTGAAATACCTCCTCTTATATATTCATACCAATCCTGTTCATCATGATATCTGCGAGTTTCCTGAGCAATATCAATGGACAAGCTACAATTCGTTCTTTACAAATCAATATTCTTATCTGAAATGGCAAGAACCTTTGTCATGGTTTGAGGACAAGGAGAACTTTTACTATATGCACAGAAAGAAAATTGATCATATTAGGATAAGTAAGTGGCTGGAGATTGATGATTAGATTGATAGTGCACCCATGAACAGACCCAACAGGTTTTGGAGAAGTGGGGTTTCAATTATGCCCAGACCCAACAGGTCTTGGAGATGTGGTTTCTTATATTGTCCAGACCCAACAGGTCTTGGAGACCTGTCGGGTCTTACCGGGAAAGACCTGTCAGGTATTTCTCCTGACAGGTCTGGGGTTCAACAAAAAGAATCACCTGGCTGGTCTGGGTTGCGAAATAATTCAGACCCAACAGGTCTTGGAGACCTGTCGGGTCTTAACAGGAAGGCCTGTCAGGTATTCCTCCTGACAGGCCTGGTCTATTAAAAAAAAGTATGTCTGATTTTTATTCAGCTAGCCATCCGGCCACGCGCTCATCCGTCTTCTCCGCTTCATTGTCATCATCCAGCGGTAAGCCGTAAAACATTCCATCGGGGCGGAGGGCTTTACTCTCTTTGAAGTTGTAGCCTTCGTTTTTTACAAAACCGGTGAGGGTGGCGCCGCGCTCCTCAAGGAATTCGGCCATAACTCCAATGGCATCCACAAAATTCCATGGATATTTCTTCTGGTCACCAAGGCCATAAATCATATAGGTGTGACCGCTGAGGTCCTCATCTTCGATGGCGGGCATAAATTCATCCCAGTAATTTGGCAACTCGCCGTAAAACCATGTCGGCGTACTTAGTATTGCTTTTTCATACGATAAGAACTTCTCTGTTGTAAGTTCTTCGGCATTTACAAGTTCTGCCTTATCCTCTCCGAGGTTTTTGAGGATCATGTCTGCTATGCGTTTGGATTTTATGGTATTGAAACTGCAGATAATAGCTGTTTTCTTCATGACTAATAGTTTAAAAGGTTAAGGGCTGCCTGATAGATTTTCTCTGTGTCGGGGAGTATGGCTTTCTCAAGAATTCTGTTAAAGCCTACCGGAGTATTTGTAGCTCCCACACGCTGCACCGGCCCGTCAAGATATTGGAATGCCTTGTCGCTGATAAGTGCTGCCACTTCACCGCCAAAGCCGCCAAATACATTGTCCTCATGGGCAACAAGTACTTTGGAAGTCTTTTTTACTGATTCCAGAATAGCTTCTTCATCAAGTGGTGCCAGCGAACGAAGGTCGATGACTTCAACCTCTTTACCGGTCTCAGCTTTTATTTTCTCTGCCGCTTCAAGACTCATGTGCGAAGTGTTTCCCCAGGTGATGATGGTCAGATCATTTCCTTCACGGCGTGTTTTTGCTTTTCCGAAAGGGATCTCATAATCTTCTGGTACCTTTGCTTCGGCTTTAGGGTCGTTATACAATGCCTTGGGCTCCATGAATATGGTGATTCCTTCGGAGCGCATGCTGGTGCGCAGTAATCCTGCTGCATCATCGGCAAAGGAAGGGTATACGATTCTTATGCCCGGGAGTGATGCCAGCGCACCTTCAATGGACTGGCTGTGGTACAATCCACCGCCGATATATCCGCCGGAAGCAAGGCGCACAGTGATGTTCGGCGAGAATGCACCGTTGCTGCGCCAATAGTCGTGCGAGCTATCCACCAGCTGTTCCATGGCAGGCCAGAAATAGTCCGCAAACTCTGCACCTTCCACTACCACACGAATCTTTTTATCGTAACGCGACATTCCATTGGCAGTAGCCATGATGTAATCTTCCGCAATCGGTGCGTTGAAAACACGCTCTTTGCCAAACTCCTGCTGCATCCCTTTGCTCACGTTGAAGATTCCACCTTTATCTTTATTGGCGATATCCTGTCCCCAGAGATAAGTATCAGGATTGTTCCTGAATTCTGCTTTAAGGGTTTCGTTCAGTGCCTGGATAAGACGCTTTGTTTCGCCTTTCCCTTCTGTGCCTTTTGGATATTTTTCAGCTTTATAGGCTTCCGGTAATACAAAGTCGAAGATGCTCTCCGGTGTCGGATGCGGCGCTGCCATGGCTTTCTTATGGGCCGCCTTTACGGTTTTGGTCGCTTCCTCTTCCAATGCTACGAGTTCTTCTTCCGTGAAGCGATTATATCGAAGCAGCATTCTTCTGAATTTTGCAAGTGGATCATACTCTTTCACATAATTTCGCTCGTAGTCGTCACGGTAAAGTTCGTGGCGGTCGGAGTTGGAGTGGCTACCGATACGTACACAATTCGCATGCACAATCACAGGTCGCTGCTCATTTTTAGCAATCTCTTTGGCTGTTTCCATGGCATTCATGGAGTCAAAGACATCTTTTCCATTACAATGAATGATTTCCAGGTTTTTAAATCCTGAGAAGTTATCTGCTACTTTCGGGTTGGCGGTCTGGTCTTCCTTTGGGACAGAAATTCCATATCCGTTATCCTGAAAAACAAAGATTACAGGCAGCTCTTCATTTGAAGCGCCGTTTATTGCTTCGTAAACATAACCTTCTGATACTGACGACTCACCCTGGCTGCTGATGACCACACCATCGCCTTTATATGTTTTTACTCCCCGAGCAGTACCTGAAGCCTGCGGTGCATGGTTTCCGGTACAGGAACTCACATTGTGAATATTAAATTCAGGCTTTGCAAAGTGGTTCGACATATGTCGTCCCCCGGATGCCGGATCTGCAGCTTTACTAATCCCGTTAAGGATAATTTCTTCCGGCGTTAAACCTGCAGATAGCGTTGTCAGCATATCGCGGTAATAGGGGAAGAGATGATCTTTTTTCTTTTCGAAAACCTGACCTATGGCGAGCTGAATTCCATCGTGGCCGGCGTAAGGTGCATGGTACGACCAACCAAGTGATTGTTTGAGGTAGTTTGGCGCACGGTCGTCAAGCTTGCGGCCGGTAACCATTAACAGGTACCATTGCTTAAGCAATTCTTTGTCAGTGGACTTTATGTTGTACTTCTTTTTTACTTTCATCTTGCTACATTTATTGTTGGTTATTCCAACAACCTAAGCCGATAAAAGTTCAGAATGAAGGGCGCTCTTTGTTAGTCGCGAAGTACCTTAAAACTACCATCATCTTTTAGCTGAATGATGGTGCTGGCTTTTACTTCATTTATAGTTTCATGACAAACCGGAATGACAAGGTCGACGTTTTCTTTAATGGATTCATCAATAGACTGGAAAGCAATCGGAGAGATGGTCCCTGAGATATTTGCAGAAGTTGAGACTATGGGTTTGTCGAGTAGCCTTATCATGGCCTGACAAAACGGGTGACTGGTAATACGAATTGCAATGGAACCATCTTCAGCAATAACCTCTTTAGAGAGGTTTTTGGCATCAGGATAGATAACTGAGATGGGTTTTTTTACAGATTCAAGAAGATCGTAGATTGTTTCAGGTACATAACCTACATGATGACGCAGGCGGATTTCATCTTCCACTAGTACAATCATGCTTTTTGATGCCCTGCGCTGTTTGAGGTCATAGATTTTTTTTATCGCCTTTGCATTTGTTGCATCACAACCTATTCCCCAGATTGTATCTGTAGGGTAGAGGATTATCCCACCCTGCTGCAGTACTTCCACTGCTTTTTTTACATCTTTTGTGAAATTATCTTCCTGATTCATACTTCAATAACCTTTATAAAGTCATCAATGTCTATACTTTTGGCACAATCAAAATGTTGCTCCGGACACACTTTGTGTCCGTGGTTTCCACAGGGACGGCAATTTAGGGATTTTTTTGTTTCAATAATATGGGAATTTTCAGATAAAGGACCAAAACCAAATCCTGTAACAGTACTACAGAAAACTGCTGCTACCGGAGCATTCACTGCTGATGCAAGATGGAGTGGTGCTGAGTCATTTACGTAGTTCATGACCGCATGCTGCATTAATGCGGCCGTCTCGAGCAGTGCCAGTTTTCCGGCCAGGTTAAGGCAGTTTTCCCTGCCTGATGTGTTTATGATCTCCCCGCAAAGTGCATGGTCGCTCTTCCCGCCAAGGAGATAAATGTGGTAATGTGATGGCAATTGTTGTAAAACCTCAACCCATCGCTCTTTTGGAAACTGCTTTGTAAACCATAGTGATGCCGGCGCAATGCATATATAAGGATGTGTTTTATACCCCGACACTGCAGCATAGGCTTTTTGTGAAGGATATAATGCAACCTTTCCCGGAGTTTTATCTGTTAAATGGGCGATAAGTTGTTGGTTGCGTTCAGTCTCGTGCTGCGTACCATTTGCATCTAAATTATGAGCAACTTTTCTTTTATAAAATATTGAAAACAGGTTTCCTTTAAATCCTGATGTCTCCCCGGCGCCTCCGAACACGGTCAGCAGTGCCGTAAAAGCATAACGTTGCACATTTATAATATGATCATACTTCTCAGCATAAATCTGCTGCAGCAGAGAGATAAAGCTTTTTCTTTTTCCCAGGGATTTATCTCTGATAAGCACGTGTCTTAAAAAAGGATGCCCTGTAAAGAGTGATTCATTGCCTTTCTTAACCAATATATCAATATCCGCATCAGGGAATTTTTCATGCAGCTTTTCCGGTAATGCCGTAGCAAGAATTACATCTCCGATAGAAGCAGTTTGTATGATCAGTATTTTTTTCATTATTAAACGATTACATCATAATCACGAAGTGCCTGATTAAGCGATGTTTTCAGGTTTGTGGATGGTTTTCTTTGTCCGATAATCAGAGCGCATGGTACATCGTAAGTCCCGGCATTAAATTTTTTCGGGCGGGTTCCGGGGATTACCACAGAGCGTTCCGGTACATAACCCTTGTATTCCACCGGTTCTTCTCCGGTTACATCAATGATTTTGGTACTTCCGGTAATTACCACATTTGCACCCAGCACAGCTTCTTTTCCAACATGAACTCCTTCTACAATAATACATCTGGAACCGATGAAACAGTTATCTTCTATAATTACAGGAGCTGCCTGTACAGGCTCAAGTACTCCTCCAATGCCAACACCTCCGGAAAGATGTACATTTTTTCCTATCTGGGCACAAGATCCCACAGTTGCCCATGTGTCAACCATAGTTCCTGACTCAACATAAGCACCAATATTTACATACGACGGCATCATCACAACACCTTTGGCAATATAACTTCCGTACCGTGCAACAGCATGGGGAACTACCCTGACTCCAAGCTCATCGTATCCGGTCTTAAGCTCCATTTTATCATGAAACTCCATAGGCCCGGCAACTGATTTCTTCATCTCACTCATGGGAAAATAGAGTATAACAGCCTTTTTTACCCATTCATTGACTATCCAGCCATCATCCGCGGGTTCGGCAACCCGAAGTTTACCCTTGTCAAGGTCTTCAATAATACTCTTTATTATTTCTTGCGTGTGTGATTCTTCGAGCAGTGCCCGCTCTTCCCAAACCTTATTAATAATCTCTTTTCTGTTGTCCATAATATCGTGTTAAAAAAGATAAAACATCCATGTTGTAATGAATGTTCGATTCTGTTATCAACCCTTTATTTCGTTGTGAAACAAAAAGAAAAAACAAAGGTAATATATGTTTGTTAAGGATTTGATTAATTTTGTAGCGATTTTACTTATGGGAAGAATAGTGGCAATAGATTACGGACAAAAGCGTGTCGGCCTTGCGGTTACAGATGCGCTGCAGATTATTGCCAGTGGTTTGGAGACTGTTCATGTAAAGGATATATTTGCTTACCTGACAAAATATGTGCAAGAGAATGATGTAGAGCGTTTTGTTGTTGGTGAGCCCAAAACCCTCATGAATGAGAAGTCAGATTCTTCCCGGTTTGTAGATCCTTTTGTTAAGAAATTGAAAAAAACATTCCCTGAAATCCCTGTGAGTCGCATGGACGAACGTTTTACTTCTGTAATGGCTCATCAGGCGATGCGTGATGCAGGTCTGGGGAAAAAGGCCCGGCAGAATAAAGAATTGGTGGACACCATAAGTGCCACAATGATTCTGCAATCGTGGATGGGAATGAAAAACAGTTTTTAAGTTTTGTATTATGGTATTACCGGTAAAAGCTTATGGCCATCCAACATTAAGAAAAGTGGCCGAAGATATTGATAAGGATTATGAAGGCTTCAGTCAGTTGATTGATGATATGTTCGAAACCATGTATCACACAATTGGCGTCGGGCTTGCTGCGCCTCAGATAAATCGTTCCATACGGCTTTTTGTGGTTGATATATCTCCATACGCGGAGGACTATCCGGAGCTGGATGGCTTTAAGAAAGTTTTTATCAATGCACAGATTACTGAACGATGGGGAGAGGAAGAGCTCTTCAATGAAGGTTGTCTAAGTGTTCCTGATATTCACGAAGATGTTAGCCGTCCTACGTCCATTAAAATTGAGTATTACGATCCGGAATGGAATTTTCATCAGGAGGAGTACCATGGTGTTGCAGCAAGGGTTATACAACATGAATACGACCACCTGGACGGAATCCTTTTTGTTGACAGGCTGACTTCACTTCGGAAAACATTGCTTAAAAAACGATTAAAGGATATCGCCCATGGAAATATCAGTGTGAAATACCGAATGATATTTCCAAAAGTCAAAAAAGGAAAGAAATAAAATCCCCGATAACATGAAAAATACCCTGATTATCAGTTTTATGGCAGTAGTTCTTATGACCTCTTGTGCTTCAGAACAGCGCAAAGCACAAAAAGAGATTCTGTCCATGGAAAAGGAGCTTTTTAATGAAGAAGCCGGTCTGCTTTCGGCTGATCAAACCAACAATATCCTGGATGCCTATATGGATTACGCCGATCAGTATCCCGACGATACCATGTCAGCGGAATTCCTTTTCCGGGCTTCCGATATAAGCATGAATATGGGTAATTTTGCTTTGTCACTGAACCTGCTTTCTCGCATCCAAAAAGATTACCCGGAGTATTCGAAGGTTTCGCAATGCCTCTTTCTGCAAGGTTTTGTATGGGAAAATTATATTGGGAATACTGAAAAAGCACGGGAAATTTATAACCGTTTTCTTGAACTTTATCCTGACCATGATTTTGCTGATGATGTGAAACTCTCGCTGGATAATCTTGGCAAAACTCCGGAAGAACTTATCCGTATGTTTGAGGAAAATGCGCAAAGCGAACAATAGCTTTCTGATTGCATCGATTTTGTATCTTTGAGGCTTAATGCTTTGCTTATGAGTCCCCATCCTGACCTGTCAGTTGTAATTCCCTGCTATAATGAGGCTGCTAACCTTGCAGCTCTTTACAAGAGATTGTCTCCTGTATTGAAATCACTGAATCTCAGCTATGAAATTATTTTTGTTGATGACGGAAGTCGCGACAATACTTTCGAAGAGATTCGCACCCTGCATTCTGAGGATAAGCAGGTTAAAGGCCTGAGCCTGAGCAGGAATTTCGGGCATCAGGTAGCATTGGCTGCCGGCCTGCACCATAGCAGTGGCAACATGGTGGTCACAATGGATGGCGACCTTCAGCATCCTCCGGAGTTAATCCCTGAATTGATTGCCCGGTGCAATCAGGGTTTCGATATCGTTAATACCAAAAGGCTGGAAACCGAAGGTGCCGGATTTTTTAAGCGGAATACTTCACGAATGTTTTACAAGCTTATGAACCGCCTGTCGGATGTGGCGCTCACTGAAGGCGCTGCTGATTTCAGGCTTATGAATAAAGCTGCCGTGGAGGCATACGCTTCTTTTAACGAACGCGACCGTTTTAACCGGGGCCTCGTTACCTGGATGGGGTTTAACCAGGATGTGATTGAATATAATGCTGAAGCTCGCTTTGCCGGAAAAACAAAATATACTTTCAGGAAGATGCTCCGTTTTGCCATCGACGGGATCACCTCTTTCTCTTCCCGCCCGCTGCGTTTGGCTGCATATACAGGAATTCTGGTCTCAGTCGCCGGGTTACTTTATGCTGTTTATGCACTTATACGCCACTTCTCGGGAGCTACTATCCCGGGCTGGACTTCCATGCTTATTACTGTGCTTCTCCTTGGAGGTGTCCAGCTGATTTCTCTTGGCGTAATTGGTGAATACATCGCCAGAATATTTAATGAAGCTAAGTCGAGGCCGCTCTATTTTATTAAAGAAAAAACAGAAGATACTACCGGAAATGACTAAAGAACAAACGCTCAGCTCCGTGAAAAAACCTTTCTGGCAGAAGGAATATTTTTTACTTGCCGCAGTTTTCATCCTTACAATAATATTATACCTCCCGGCTCTTAATAATGGATTTACCAATTGGGATGATACCTGGTATGTGACAGAAAATGCACGTATTGCGGATGCCTCGTGGCAGGGCTTGTCGTGGTGGTTTACCAACTATTATCATGGTCAGTACAGTCCGGTGGGTAATGTGGTTACTGTTTTGTTGTTTCAGATCGATGGGTTGAATCCCTTCTGGTATCACCTTACCTCTGTGTTGCTGCATCTGATAAATGTACTTCTTGTTTTTACGTTTATCAAAAGATTATCATCAAATGGAATTCCGGCTGTTTTTGTGGCCTTGTTTTTTGCGATTCACCCTCTGCAAACCGAATCCATCGCCTGGGTTGCCGCAATAAAGATTCCGCTGTATGTGATGTTTACGCTTGTTTCACTGCTGCTCTATCTTCGGTATATTGATAGCGGGAAGTGGAAGTATTATTTCCTGGCCTTTATCCCATTCTTACTTGCTTTTGGAAGCAAAGAGCAGTCGCTGGCCATTGTAGGGTCACTCTTCTTTATTGATTACTACAAGGATAGAAAGGTTTTTTCGGGACGGGTTTTACTGGAGAAACTGCCCTGGCTTGTACTTGGAATACTTATGGGTCTGAACTCAATTGCGGCAACCGATAGTTTTGGGATTGTAACTCCTGCTACAACTTTCGGATTTAATGAGCAGCTTGTCTTGCCATCCTATGCTTTCATAACCTATTTATGGAAATTAATTTTCCCTGTCGGGATGACCGCGATATACCCTTATCCTTCAGAAACCTCCGGGCTTTCATGGTATTATTACCTCTGTTTTGCCCTGGTGCTGATACTGATTGCGGTAGTGATTACGCAATGGAAAAAGAATAAAACCCTCGTTTTTGGTATTGGATTCTTTGTGGTGAATATCCTTCTGGTGCTTCAAATCGTGCCAACAAGAAATATCATCATTGCTGACCGCTATGTTTATCTTCCGATGCTTGGATTCTTTTTTATTTTGGGATCTTATTATATGAAGATTTTTAAAAGAGGAGCGATTGCCAGGGCGCTGATGCTGATGTTGCTGCTGATCTGGGTTACAGGGTTTTCAATGCACTCTTTTAATCGAAACCGAATTTGGGAATCTCCTGAAACACTATGGACGGATGTGGTTGAGAAGCAACCTGATGCACTTATAGCCTGGTATGATCTGGCAGGCTGGTATGCAGAGCAAAACCGCCATGAAGAAGCTATCGAGGCTTATCTGGAAGTGCTTCGGATTAATCCGACTTATTACAATGGTTTGTATAATGTTGCAAACTCATACTATCGTCTTGGAGAGTACCGGATTGCCACGGCTTTCTATAAAAAGGCACTTGATGTACGTCCCGGATCAAAGAGTGCTGCGATGAATATCTTTATGGCACTTGTGGCACAGGAGAGGTATGACGAGGCACGTCAGGTGATACAGATACTGGAGAAACGATATCCCGGTGATGCAGCTGTGGAGGCAAAGAAGGCTTTTTTACCGGAAAACGATGCCACCGGTGATACTTCAGGGCAAAAATTGTTTTCAATGGCTGAAAAGGCTTTCCGCGATGGTGATTTGCCTGAAGCAATAGAGTTGTACAGCCTGGCTATTGAAAAACTGCCCGACGGATATACACTATACTATAATCGGGGTAATGCATATTTTATTCTTGGTGAATTTGACAGAGCTATAGAGGATTATACTGCAGCGCTTGAGCTTGATGAAAGCTTTGCTGATTGCTGGTATAACCGGGGAATGGCATTTTATAGCCTCGGCGACCTGGAGTCTTTTTGTAATGACATGAAACGTTCAGCGCAGCTGGGAAATGTAAAGGCAGCGGAAAAGGTAAAAAAGGAGTGTGATTAAACTTCAATCTCCATCAGTTCAAAGATTTTCTTTCTGAAGGCCAGTACTTCCAGATTTTCATGAATAGTTCCGTTTTCACAAATTGTAAGTGTTCCTTTTTCTTCAGAAACCACGAGTGCAATTGCATCAGACACTTCAGTGATGCCGACCGCAGCACGGTGCCGTAAACCAAGATGTGGTGGAATTATACCATTATCAGAAACAGGAAGAATGCACCTTGCCGCTTCAATCTTATTTCCGGTGACAATTGCTGCACCATCATGCAATGGGTTGTTCTTGAAAAATATAGATTCCAGAATCTGAACCCCAAGGTCTGCGTTAATCCTTTCCCCTGATGAGAGCACTTGCTTTAGCCCGTTTTTACGTGTGAGAATTATCAACGCACCGGTTTTTTTCTTTCCCATCGCGCTGCATGCTTCTACCAGAATATCAACACTGGCTTCGTCTGTATTATTGAAATTTATTTTCCAGAATAAAAACCGTTTGCTTTGACGATGGTAAAAGTTTGGTGTTCCCAGCATTAACAGAAATTTCCTTATCTCAGGCTGAAAAACAACAATCAGTGCTATAAAACCAACACTTACAAAAGCACCAAGGATTTCTCTCAGCAAAGGCATATTTAGTGCGTCAACAATCTGCCAAAGAAGAAAAATAGCTACAATACCAAAAAAGATGTTAATCGCTACCGTGCCCCGAAGAAAGTTGTACAATACATACAATATTCCTGCAACAAGCAGAATATCAATAATGTCCCATAACCGTAAGCCCAGAATAGCGAGATTTATCAATTCCATAAAAAGGGAAGTTTTGGCAAAGATAGTTAAGATTTAGATTTCAAGAGAGGATGCTTTATGATATGCCTGAACAATTCCTACTGCTTCCTTTGCTTCCATGACATCATGAACCCTGAGAATATCAGCTCCTTTAAGCAAGCCGATAGTATTGAGTGCAATTGTTCCTGCCAGTGCATCTTCAGGCAAAGTATTCAGAATTTTGTTAATCATCGACTTTCTGGATATGCCAACAAGCAAAGGATAATTTTTTACGCGAAGTTGTTCAAGATTGTTGATTAGTTTGTAATTGTGCATTACGCTTTTCCCAAAACCAAAACCCGGATCGAGGATGATATTGTCATAGTTCATCTCGTTGAGCATAGCTGTTCGTTCCTCGAAGTATGATTTAATCTCCTTAGTAACATCATCATACTTAAACTCTTTTTGCATGGTTTGAGGTGTGCCGTAAATATGCATCAAAACGTATGCGGCGCGGGATTGTGCTACTACTTTAAACATCTCATTATCCATTGTTCCGCCGGAGATATCATTAATCATATCTGCGCCTTCTTCAATGGCATTTTTTGCTATTTCAGCTCTCCACGTATCCACGGAAATTATGCATGAAGGGAAGGCTTTTCTGATTTCCCTGACCGGATTTTTTATGCGGTCCCACTCTTCAAGAGCAGTGACTTCCGGAGCATCCGGCCTTGTTGATACAGCTCCCAGATCGATGATGTCTGCTCCCTCATGCAGAAGGTTCTCGGCCCGCTGCATATATTGCTGAGGTGTGTCGTATCTTCCACCATCATAAAACGAGTCAGGGGTGAGGTTTAAAATACCCATGATCAGAGGGTTGGACTTTTTGCCATTTTTAACATCCTGAATAAACCCGGATATTGCGGAAATTTCCATATCTTTAGCCGTTAATTTGATACAATATTTACGCTTCTTATGAGTGCAAAAACCTCACAACAATACGATCAGGTTATTGAACGTTGCCGCTTGATTTTCAAGGCAAAGGCAGAAGATTATGGCTGCGCATGGCGCGTGCTGCGAACTTCGTCTCTTACCGATCAGATCTATATCAAAGCCAGTCGTATCAGAAGTATTCAACGCAAAGGTACACATAAAATCGATGAAGGAGTTTTTCCCGAGTTTGTGGGTATTATTAACTATTCACTGATGGCATTGGTGCAGTTTAATCTTGGTGTTGCTGAAAATGATGACCTTACAGCTGCTCAGGCCCTGAAGCATTATGATAATTATTTCGCGGAGGCCAAAGCGCTTATGAATGATAAAAATCATGATTATGGCGAGGCATGGAGAAATATGCGTGTGAGCTCTCTGACAGACATTATCATTATGAAGCTTCTGCGAATTAAGCAAATTGAAGATAATGAAGGCCAGACGAACGTATCTGAGGGAGTAGATGCAGGATATTTTGATATCGTAAACTATGCTGTTTTTGCACTTATCAAACTTATTGAAGCGGAGGGAGACGAGTAAAACAAAAAAACTATAATCTACATGAAACGCGAAAAAAGAATGCCTGCAATAATGGCATTATTATTTACGCTATTCCTCACAGGATCGGCAGTGCTGATCTACTATCTGCCTGAAAGAAACAACTACTTTCTGATTTTCTACGGTGCGCTCTATATCCTGCTTTTTGCATTCCGAAAGCGCTTCCCTGCAGCTATGGTGAACTATTGCCGTACTTTGCTTGGCCTGCTTTTTATCTATTCAGGCTTCGTGAAAGGTGTTGACCCGCTGGGTACAATGTATAAAGTTGAGGATTACTATATCGCTTATGGCTCCATCTGGGCTATGCCTATGGCAATCTATCAGTCATTTGTGATGAATGCAGTGGAGTTTGTGCTCGGAGTTGCTCTGTTGCTGAAACTGAAACCGAAGCTGGTCACAATCCTTACAACCCTGATGATGGCAGTGTTTACTTTTACCACCTACATGGATGCTGTGTACAATATTGTTCCTGACTGCGGTTGTTTTGGTGAATCCATAATTCTAAGTAACTGGCAAACTTTCTATAAGAACCTTACAATCAATGGTTTCCTTCTGGTGTTGCTTTTTAGTATGAAGAAGACAAGCCCGTTTTTCTTCCCTAAAGTGGAATGGAATATGATCCTTGTTTCTGCGCTCCTTTTCCTTGGTTTTGAATATTATAACTACAGCTATTTACCGGTGGTGGATTTCAGAGCTTACAAAGTTGGAAACCGACTGGTGCCGGAGAATCCTGAACCTGTAGAGTATTTTTTACAGTATAGAAATACTGAGAATGACTCTGTTGCAGAGTATCGTGCAGAGGAACTCCCCTGGGATGATGAGCAGTGGATGAGCAAATGGGAATTCGTGAGTCAGCGCGTATATGACCCCAATAAGGGAAAAGGTGCAGACCTCGCATTCGAAGACCTTGAAGGGAATGATGTTACCGCTGGGTATATCCAAAATCCGGACCCGCAGTTTTTCCTTATTTCCTGGACTTTAGCAGAATTCAATGAGAAAAAGCTTGACGATATCATGCAGTTTGTGGATTCATGCAATGTTCATGGTGTCGGATTCGTTCTTGTTACTGCCAGTGATGCAGATACTATAGAGGCTTTTCGCGAAAAATCAGGCTTCACCGAAGAGGTGCTCAGAGCTGATGATATAGAGTTGAAAACAGTTATTCGCTCTAACCCGGGACTGGTGTTGCTTCAGGATGCAACTGTTATTGATAAATGGCACTGGCGTAAGTTCCCGGAATACAGCAAAGCGAAAAAGCTTTTCATTAACCAACAACCAACAACTGACAACTGACAACTGACAACCGACAACAAACAACTGACAACAAACAACCGACAACAAACAACAAATTATATAAACAACATTAAGCCTACTATTATGAGAAAAAATATTGTCGCAGGTAACTGGAAAATGAACCTGGATTTTGAAAAAGCAGAGGAGTTGATGGACGACCTTGCAGAAATTCTCGATGAGAAAAAACCTGAGAAATGTGAAGTCGTTATTTGTCCACCATATTTGTACATGGAACTGGCCGTGGATTACGCCCAGGAGGCAAACTTTGAAGCAGGAGCGCAGAATGTAAGCAGTTTTGATAACGGAGCTTACACCGGGGAAATATCTGCAGAAATGCTGAAAAGACTTGAAGTGAAATATGTGATTATCGGTCACTCGGAAAGAAGGGCATATTTTCATGAAGATAACAAAGTGTTGCAGGCAAAAGTCAGAAAAGCACTGGATAACAACCTGAAACCTATATTCTGCTGTGGTGAAGTACTTGAAGAGCGAAAAGGTGAAAAGCACTTTGAGGTTGTGGAAAATCAGTTGAAAGAGACTATCTTAAAGCTTTCAAAAGAGGAGTTTTCAAAGATTGTCATTGCTTATGAACCTGTTTGGGCAATTGGAACCGGCGAAACAGCTACTCCGGAGCAGGCACAGGAGATGCACGCTTTTATACGTGGCCTTATCGTAGAAGCCTATGATGAAAAGGTGGCTGATGATACTACCATCCTCTATGGTGGAAGTTGTAAACCCGGAAATGCAAAAGAGATATTCGCCAAACCGGATGTTGACGGCGGACTGATTGGCGGCGCATCTTTAAAAGCAAAAGATTTTGCAGCCATAATAGATAGTTTTTAACTGACAAAGATGAATTATACAGAGTATAAAATCACTATTGAGCCTTTTAATGAGGGGAAAGACGTTGTGATTGCACAGCTTGCTGAAAACGGATTCGAAAGTTTCGTTGAAGAAGATCCTGTGTTAAAGGCTTATGCACCTGAAAATATTATTGATTAAAAGGTGGTTGAAAAAACTGTTGCTGACCTGCAGCAGTTTTTTCGCATCTCATACGAAGTATCTGTTATAGAAGACAGAAACTGGAATGAGGAGTGGGAGAAAAATTATGAAGATGTAATCGTGGATGAGAATGTCAGAATCCGCGCACCTTTCCATGATCCCGACCCTGAATTCCAATATGATATTGAGATAAAACCACAGATGTCGTTTGGCACTGCTCATCATGATACGACACGCCAGATGCTGGAAGTTATTTCATCGAAAGATGTAAAAGATCTCAGCCTTCTGGATATGGGATGTGGCACAGGTGTTATTGCCATTCTTGCTTCCTTAAAAGGTGCTTCGCCGGTTACAGCCATCGATAACGATGAATGGGCCTGGGAAAATACCAAAGAGAATGTGCTGCGTAACAATCTCGAACTTGATAACGTCCTTCTCGGTGATGCATCGTTGTTAAAGGATAAAAAATGGGATATTATTATGGCAAATATAAACCGTAATATCCTGCTTAATGATATGGAGCATTATGTGGCTTCACTGAAAGACCCCGGAGAACTCTGGATGAGCGGGTTTTATGAGGAGGATCTGCCGGTGATAAAAGAGAGGGCGGAGAGCCTGGGGTTGAAGTTTATTTCTGCACAGGCAGCTAACCGTTGGGTCGCTGCCGGATTTAAAAAGTAATATTTGTATTCATGGTTCTAAGGAGGTTTTTTCCGGTACTAATTATTCTGATTTCATTATCCCTGTCGGGAAGGGCGCAGCAGGATGAATTGCCTGTTTTTACTGCCGACAGCGCTACATTTATTCAACAGGTCTGGGATTATTTTGAAAATTACCAGGGCAGGGATAAGCCGGAAAAGAAAGATATCCGGACTTTCACCAATGACATTAAAGAAACCTGGGATCTTCCCACTTTTACTCAGCAATACAAAGAGCTGACCGTGGCAGTTATGAATACCATGGATAGTGCAGGAATGCGCCCGGCTCCCCACTTTACTGATTTTTTATATACTGCTTTAGCTTGCTTTCATACTCGTCAGGGACTGGATAACTACGAACAGTGGTTGCTGACCCTTGAGCCGTATATGAATCAGCGGCAGATGCGAAACTATATTGATATTTTGGCAAAGTGGAAGAACCTTTTTGAAAATAATGCGCTGAATACCAACCGTGTTACCGACTGGCATGCCGAAGGAGCCTATCAGCTTATTGCCAACCCAGAACCACAACTGATCTTTGAGGATGTAACTCTTAAAGGATACTCAAATCGTGATTCAACGGTTATCTATGACTCTGAGGGTGTCTTTTATTTTAACAATGCACTCTGGACAGGCTCACGTGGTACAATTACATGGGAACGGGCAGGTTTTCACCGCGACAGTGTATATGCCAAGCTGCCGCCTTTTTCACTGGATATGAACACGGTGAATTTTGAGATCGATTCAGTGAATTTTGTACATAAAGCACTCTTTGGTTCTGCAAATCTTCCCGGAAAGCTGGAAGAAAAAGTAATGTCTGATGTTACGCCGGATGATGCTATTTATCCGAAGTTCTACTCCTATAACGTGCGTATTCCGATACCCGGTATTTTTCGGAATATGGATTATGAGGGTGGCTTTTCGATGGAGGGTGCTAAGATTATTGGTTCCGGAAATGAGTATAAGGATGCAATGCTTACCATATATCGTAATAAGGAGCCTTTTATGCATGTGGGGTCACAGCGGTTTTCCATAAAACCTGATCGTCTGTTTGCTAAGAGCGCCCATGTGGAGTTCTTCTTTGAAGAGGACTCAGTATATCATCCTAATGTGAGTCTTTCATATATGGATAACGAAAGAACTCTGATGCTATCACGTGGACGCGACGGAACATCCCAAAGTCCGTTCTTTGACTCATTCCATGAAATGGATATGTATTATGATGTGCTTTCATGGAATATCGATAAAGATAAAATGGAATTGCAGGCAGCAAAATCTCTGAACAATGAAGGTAGCGCAGGTTTTGAATCCTGGGACTTCTTCTCTGACCGACGCTTTCTGGGGCTTCAGGTACTTGATGAACTGCATCCTATTGTGGTTATCGACGACTATACCAAAAAGATAGGATCAAATACTTTTTATCTGTACGAAATTGCCGAGTTCTGGAGAAAACCACGAGAGCAGGCAAAGGCAGTTCTCATAAATCTTGCGAATTACGGCTTCCTCGATTATGACCTGGAAAATGACCGTATCACGGTGAAGGACCGTCTGTTTAATTTTCTCGCATCAAAAAATAAAAAGCGGGATTATGATGTGATTTCTGTGACTTCCAATGTTAAGAATATTAATCATGGTGAGCTTGATCTGAATAGTTTTGATCAGCAGATAAGAGGTGTTCGTCATGTGTTTCTTAGTGATTCGCAGAATGTTATGATTTATCCGGCAAAAACGGAGCTGGTGCTGAAAAAGGACCGGGATTTTACATTCTCCGGGTTGGTGCAGGCAGGTCTGCTGGATTTTCATGCTGACAGCTGCTCCTTTGAATATGATACTTTCAGGCTGAATATGCCTCAAATAGATTCATTGACTTTCATGATCCGTACCGATGAAAATGACCGCTACGGAAATCCGGTGCTCAAAAAAGTGCAAACCGCCATTCAGGATTTGAACGGGTATCTGCTGATTGATAAACCTTATAATAAGAGTGGATTAAAAGATTATCCACAGTATCCGATTTTTACCAACCTCGACAGGGCTTATGTCTATTATGATGATCGTAAAATCCATGACGGGATATATAACAGAGAGGACTTTTTCTATACTGTGGAGCCATTTACCTTTGATAGTCTTAATACGTTTATTCCCAGTGAGCTGGAATTTACCGGGAAACTAAACAGTGCAGGAATATTCCCGGATATTGAACAACCTCTAAAAGTTCAGGAGGACTACTCTCTTGGTTTTCAAACCCCTGTTCCTGATACCGGATATCCGGTTTATGGTGGGAAAGGACGTTTTTATAATTTGTTGTCGCTGAGTAATTCAGGTATGCACGGTGATGGAAAACTCGAATATCTGACTTCTGAACTGAACTCAACGGATTTTCTCTTTTTCCCTGATAGCATGGTTACAACTATTGATACTATGCAGATAGCTCAACTTATTGACAGGGTGGAGTATCCGAGTGTCAGGGTTTCAAAGTCTGACATCCTCTGGAAACCATACAAGGATGAAATGTATATCCGCAATCAGAAGGGTCATCCTTTTGATTTGTATAACGGCTTAATGGGCTTCGAAGGGATGCTGACATATTCTCCCGAGTACCTGATGGGGGATGGCCGCGGTGAGTTTACCAATGCCATTATGGAGTCAAACAGGTTTAAATTTTACTCACACAGATTTACAACTGATACAACCACCCTCGAACTTACAACTCTGGATGAAACGGGTCTGGCTCTTTCAACTTATGTGTACAGCTCTTCCATAGATTTTAATACACAGAAGGGTCAGTTCCGAACACACGGGAAAGGCTCTGTGGTAAACTTTCCTGTAAACCAGTTTGCCTGTTTTATGGATGAGTTTGACTGGGATATGTTAGATAATACTGTTGACCTGAGGAATAATATTGCCATGCGCATGGATGGCATCGATACACTGAGTTATGCACAGCTCATGGATATCGACTTTTCCGGTTCTGAATTTGTCTCTTTGCATCCAAAACAGGACTCACTGAGCTTCTTCTGTCTGGAAGCCACATACGACCTTGCAGAAAATGTTATCAGTGCCAGAGATGTTAAGCTTATCAGGATTGGTGACGGTGCGCTGTTTCCGGGTAACGGGCTGGTTAACATATTCCGTGAGGCGGAATTGTCTCCGTTAACAGATGCTGTTATTATTACAGATTCAAAAAATAAATACCATACGATTTACGATGCGGATGTTAAGATTCAGGGGAAGAATTCTATCTCCGGTACCGGTTCCTATGATTATATTGACATATACGATGACCCGCATAAGCTCAATTTTACGGAGTTGGGAGTGAATAAACAGGGGTCTGTCACTGCAAAGACCACTATCCCTGAAAATATTCCTTTTCCTGTGAGTCCTGTGATTGATTTTGCCGGAGATGTTATGCTAACCGGAAATAAAAAGTATCTCACTTTCGATGGGGGATTCAGAATTCGACAGGATTGCTTTATGGATGAAACATGGGTTAAAGTGAACCGACCCATAAACCCTGATAATGTGTCTCTTCCTTCTCATGATTCGCTGAAGGATACTAAGAATAAGAGAGTTTATACTGGCCTGGCTTTCGAGACGGTTAATAATAATATCTATCCTGTTTTTTATAGTAAAAAGCGCAAATCTACCGACTTCTTCATTTTACGAAGTACCGGTGAGATGACATATGATAATATTGCTGAAGAGTACAGAATCAGAGATACTGTGCGATTTAAAAATTTCCCTGATAATGGTAATCACCTGAACCTAAACGTGCGGCGATGTATTCTTGACGGTCAGGGACAAATTGATTTTGGGGTCTCTTTTCCCCGGGTGACAGTAACTGCTTTTGGAAAAGTTTCACACTATATTATTCCCGATTCCACGGGTTTTGAAGTGCTGGCAGGGTTTGATTTCTTTTTTAATGATAATGCCCTCAGTGAGCTCTCCAGGGAGCTCTCTTCCGCGGAGCTTCCGGCAGTAAGTATGAACAACAAGGTGTTTCTCAATTCAATAGCTCAGATAGTGGACAGCAGAACTTTTGAGCGCGTAAGTAATGATATTTCACTGTATGGCAATATCCGGAGAATACCCGATGAGCTGGACTTTACCATCTTGTTTTCAGATTTAAAGCTCACCTGGAATCCCTATATTAAGGCCTTCGTATCTTCTGGCCCCATTGGTATTGCAAAAATCGGTAAACGACAGATAAACAAATATGTAGAGGGATATGTGGAGGTCTCACGACGCAGGACAGGCGATGTCTTTAATATATTCCTGAAAATAGGGAATTCCTCATGGTATTACTTCAATTACAGCGCAGGAGTTATGCAGGCCATCAGCTCAAATATGGAGTTTAATAATGAACTTATTAATGTAAAAGACCGCCATAGAAAACTAAAAAGAGATAAGAAAAATGGTCTTGAGGCATATCAGTATATCATCTCAACACCGAATAAAATGTCGGCTTTTGTTGATAAGATGTCAACATTATCTGACTATTAAGAGGATAATTTTTATACATTAGCATAGGCAAAATCAGATTAGTTTGGATTTGCTCCTTATTGTATTGTAATAATTTGAAAAACAGATAGATATGAAGTTCATTGTAAGCAGTAGTACCTTGTTAAAGAATCTTCAGGCAATTAGTGGTGTGATAAACTCAAGTAACACATTACCAATTCTGGATGACTTTCTTTTTGACCTGCAGGGTGAGGACCTGATAGTAACTGCCTCCGATCTGGAGACCACTATGTCGGTTACCATTCCGCTTGATAAAGCAGAAGAGCCGGGTGTAATGGCTGTACCGGCAAAAATTCTTATGGATACCCTTAAAACATTTGCGGATATTCCGTTGAGCTTTTCAGCAGATACTGAAACTCTCGGTATTGAACTTACTGCAGGTGAGGGTAAATACAAGCTCTCAGGGCATAAGCATGATGAGTATCCTCAAAAACCGGAAGCTGAAAATACTAACACTGTTGAGATTAGCTCTGATATCATTGCACGTGCAATTACGAAAACAATCTTTGCTACAGGTAATGATGAGCTTCGCCCGGTGATGTCAGGTGTGTTGTTTGAACTTACTCCCGACGACGCTACATTCGTGGCTACAGATGCTCACAAACTCGTGAAGTATCGTCGTACCGATGTTAAAGGTGAAGAAAATGTATCTTTTATCCTTCCACGAAAACCGCTCAATCAGCTGAAGAATATTCTCGCTTCCGATGAATTTCCCGTGAAAGTTGAGTACAATACCTCAAATGCATTTTTTAGCTTCCTGAATTTTAATCTGGTTTGTCGCCTGATTGACGGAAAATACCCGAACTACACAGCCGTAATTCCTACAGAAAATCCAAATGTACTTACGGTAGATCGTATATCTTTCCTTACTGCATTGCGCCGTGTGTCAATCTTTGCAAATCAATCAACACATCAGGTGCGCCTTAAAATTGGTGGTCTTGAACTGGCACTGTCAGCTGAAGATGTTGATTTTAGCAATGAAGCCAAAGAACGCCTGAAGTGTTCTTATCAGGGTGAAGATATGGAGATAGGTTTTAACTCACGCTTCCTTGTGGAGATGCTGAATAACCTGGAAACTGAGGAAGTTCGTCTGGAAATGTCAGCACCTAACAGAGCAGGAATACTTTATCCTGAGAATTCAGAGTTTCCGGAGGAAGACATCCTTATGCTTGTAATGCCGGTGATGTTGAACCATTAAGCACTGCCGGAACGCAATAAATCCCCGAAAACTGTGTTTATCCAATACAGCTTTCGGGCTCTTTTTTATTTACCAGTAAATATTAGAAATAATGAGTGAAGAAATTAAAAAACTGAAACCCGCAGCATTGTGGGAGCATTTTTATGCCTTAACACAAATTCCCCGCCCTTCCAAGCACGAAGGTCAGGCTATTGAATATATGAAATCCTTTGGTGAAGGTCTGGGCCTTGAAACCATCGTTGATGAAGTAGGAAATGTCATTATCCGTAAGCCTGCAACTCCGGGAATGGAAGATCGCAAGGGTGTTATTCTTCAGGCGCATATCGATATGGTGCCACAGAAAAACAGTGATGTGGACTTTGATTTCACAAAAGATCCTATTGATGCCTACGTTGAGGGAGAATGGGTAACTGCAAAAGGTACTACCCTGGGTGCAGATAATGGTATTGGTGTGGCAGCAGCTATGGCCGTACTTGCTGACAAAGAGATGGTCCATGGTCCTGTTGAGGCACTTATAACAATGGATGAAGAGACCGGAATGACCGGAGCTTCAAACCTGAAACCGGGAGTACTTCAGGGTGATATTCTTATTAATATGGATTCTGAGGATGAAGGTGAACTTTATGTTGGTTGTGCCGGTGGTATCGATGCAAACATTGAGTTTTCGTTTGAGAAGGAAGCTGTTCCGGCAGGAATGAAAGCCATGAAACTTGCTATTACAGGTCTTAAGGGCGGTCACAGCGGTATGGATATTCCTTTGGGTCGTGGAAATGCCAACAAATTAGCATTCCGCTATCTGAAGCATGCTATTGAAAAGCATGATATCCGTATAGCTGATATCGAAGGTGGAAGCCTGCGTAATGCAATCCCGCGTGAAGCTTTTGTTACCGTTCTGGTGCCGGAAGGAAATGTGGACGCAATGAAAAAGTGCGTGGCTGAATATGAATGCATTTATAAAGCAGAGCTTAGCCGCACTGAGCCGGATCTTAAAATGGAAGTTACAGATGCTGAGATGCCCGGCTTTGTGATGGATGCTGATACAGCGATGAAGCTGACTCTTGGCGTTTATGGCTGCCCGAATGGCGTTATCAGAATGAGTGACAGTATGCCGGGAACTGTTGAAACTTCAACAAACCTTGCCATTGTGAAAACTGAAGGTGATAAGGTAAATGTTTGTTGTCTTCTCAGAAGTTCGGTGGATACTGCAAAAACTGATCTTACGCTAATGATTGGCAGTGTGTTTACCCTCGCAGGAGCCAAAGTTGAATTCGACGGAGAATATCCTGGATGGAAACCAAACCCTGATTCTGATATCCTTAAAGTGATGCAGAATGTGTATAACGAGAAATATGGTAAGATACCTGAGATAAAGGCTATCCACGCAGGTCTTGAGTGCGGCCTTCTGGGTGCCGTTTACACGAACTGGGATATGATCTCTTTCGGACCAACCATTCGCTTCCCTCACAGCCCGGACGAAAAAGTTCATATCGGAACTGTTGAAAAATTCTGGGATTTTCTCGTGGAAACACTGAAGAGTATTCCTGTGAAATAAAAATATCACGGTTAAAAGTGTTGCATTTGGCCTTTTTAGAAAAAATGCAGCACTTTTTTCTTTTTGTGATTTGGTGAACAAAAAAAATTAACTACTTTTGCAGTCCAAATTTGAAGAGCAATGAAAAGGACATTTCAACCATCGGTACGAAAAAGAAAAAATAAGCACGGGTTTAGATCACGCATGGAATCAGTAACCGGAAGAAAAGTACTTGCACGCAGAAGAGCCAAAGGCCGCAAGGTACTTACTGTATCTGACGAAATGCACAAGAAGTAAAACCTGATCGTATACGATCTTAAGATATTAGCCGTTTGCATTATGCTGACGGCTGTTTTTGTATCCGGCCCCAAGGCCGGATTTTTCTATTTTAACCAAAGATATCCCCGTCATACACCTGATAAATTTGTACTTTTGATACCTTTAAGATTATTATGAAATTATTACAGTTTATATTTATTGTTGTTTTGATATATCTGGTATTCCGTATGCTTGGAAGATATGTATTCCCGGCTCTGGTAAAACGGTATATCAACAAGCAGAAAGAGGCGTATTATAAAGCGCATCCTGAAGCAAATCCCGACGGGAAAGAAGGTGAGATAAATATTCGCAGGCCTTCCGACCGCAAGCAAAAGGTTAATGCTGATGCAGCAGAGTATATCGACTATGAAGAGGTCGAAAATTCCGACAATAACGACTAATCAATCTAACATTCATTGATATGAACCAGTTCTCCTTCCGTAAATTATTGCCGTACATTGCTGCAATAGTCCTATATTTGATTGTGTGCTTTGCCTATTTCCCATCTGTAATTGAAGGGAAAAAACTGCGGCAGGGTGATATAACCAATCACAAAGGCATGTCAAAAGAGATTGCCGATTTCAGGGAAAAAACCGGTGAAGAACCATTATGGACAAACGCTATGTTTGGTGGTATGCCGGCATATCAGATTTCGATGATTTCAGAGGCCAATATGGGTAAGAAAATTGACCGTGTATTTAGGTTGGGACTGCCAACCCCCATCTGGCAAGTGTTTTTACTGTTTGTAGGGTTCTTTATCCTTCTTGTGGCAATGGGTGTAAACCCCTGGCTGAGCCTCGTGGGAGGGCTGGCATTTGGCTTCTCATCTTACTTCTTTATTATTATTGAGGCCGGCCATAATTCAAAAGTGCATGCCATTGCCTATATGGCGCTGGTTACTGCCGGAGTGTTACTGACTTATCGTAAAAACCAATGGCTTGGAGGCGTTGTTTTTGCACTGGGTCTGGCGCTGGAGCTAACCACGAATCACCTTCAGATTACATATTACCTGATGCTTATACTCATCATTTATGTGATTTTTGAACTGGTGGCTTTTATCCGCGAAAAGAGACTAAAAACCTTTATCACCCGCTCGTTAATTCTTGGTGTCGGAGTGATTATTGCCCTCCTTATGAATGCCACGAATCTGCTTACTACCTATGAATACAGTAAGGAATCGATTCGTGGAAAATCGGAACTGACACTCAATCAGGAAAATAAAACCAGTGGACTGGATAAGGATTATGCCACACAGTGGAGTTACGGAATAGGAGAGAGCTGGAGTGTGTTGATTCCAAATGTGAAAGGTGGCGCAACAGGATTACTCGCCGCCAACGACAAAGCTATGGATAAGGTCGACAGACAATTCCATCAGGCATTTGCACAAAATCAGATAAATCATTATTGGGGTGACCAGCCATTCACTTCCGGGCCTGTTTACGTGGGCGCCATTATCTGTTTTCTGTTTATTCTGGGACTTTTTGTTGTTGATGGTAAATATAAGTGGTGGCTGCTCACGGCAACGATTCTTTCATTTATGCTTGCCTGGGGAAAAAACATGATGTGGTTCACCGATTTCATGCTCAACTATTTTCCGGGATATAATAAGTTCCGTGCAGTATCAATGACCTTGGTGATTGCTGAGTTTACCATGCCTCTGCTTGCATTTCTGGCGGTGAAGAAGCTCTTTGAGAATCCGGGAATTCTAAAAGAACGTCGTCGCGCATTCCCTGTTGCTCTTTTATTTACCGGCGGTGTTGCGCTTGTCTTCGCCGTTATGCCCGGTGCATTTTTTGAATTCTTCAGTCAACAGGAACTTGCAATGTTCCAGTCATTATCTGCAGAATACCAGCCGTTTATCGATAACATAGAGCAGGCCAGGATGGCTATATTCCGCGCTGATGCCTGGCGTTCAGTGATTTTCGTGCTGCTTGGCGCAGGGATTGTTTATGCATGGCAAATGCAAAAGATTAAAAAGAATCTGTTTATTCCATTGTTGGCTGTAATTATTGTTGCAGACATGGCTCCGGTGAACAAACGCTATCTCAATAAGGATAATTTCATTTCCAAACGACAACTGAAAAATGAGATTCCACTCACTACTGCCTCTGCATCTATACTTAAAGATAATGAAACCTTCAGGGTGCTGAATCTTAATAATCCTTTCAATGATTCAAAAACCAGTTATTTTCATCAGTCGGTTGGCGGTTATCATGGTGCCAAGCTAAGAAAATATCAGGAGCTTATTGATCATCACCTGACACCTGAATTAGAGCGTTTTATCAATATTCTGCAGCAGCAGCCTAACTCTATGGCACTTGGAATCGCCATGCAGGAGATGAAAGTTGTAAATATGCTGAATACCAGGTATTTTATTTATAATCCTGCAACAGAGGCGATCAAAAATATTCATGCTTATGGTAATGCATGGCCGGTTGCCAACGTCAGGATTGTTGAAAATGCTGACATGGAGATTACAGAGCTAAACCGCATAGAGCCATCTGTTGAAGCACTTGTTGACAAAAGATTCGCTGAGCAGCTCGAGGACTACCGACCCGGAATGGACACCACAGCTGCAATCACATTGACATCTTATGCTCCGAATCATCTGGTTTATGAATACAATGCCAAGCGGGATCAGGTCTTTATCTTCTCGGAAATATATTACGATAAGGGATGGAAAGCTTATGTTGACGGTGAAGAGTACCCTTATTTCAGAGCTAACTATGTGCTTCGCGGAATGCTTCTCCCCGGCGGTAAGCACACAGTAGAGTGGCGTTTTGATCCTATGTCGTATAAAAATGGTGAGAGACTGGCTTGGATTGGCAGTATCCTTCTCCTATTAATGCTGGCCGGATATATCTTTCTGGAGTATAGAAGAAAGCAAAAAGAGAAAAAGGAATCTGAACAGTAATGAAGCGTGTTCTGATCATCACATATTACTGGCCTCCCGGAGGAGGTGCCGGAGTACAGCGCTGGCTGAAATTCAGTAAGTATTTGCCGGAGAACGGATGGCAGCCG
>PKSY01000329.1 GCA_002869405.1 Marinilabiliales bacterium | reverse complement strand
CAGTACCTGAGCGTGCAACAATGTTCAACGTTACAGACTTTGGTGCTGAATATCCTGTTGAGATTACTCAGCTGTCACATACATTCTATGAGCACCCATCTTACCCATGGGGCGCTGATGTTACATTCAAGTTCAAGGTTTATGCTGCTGATGGTACAACTGTACTTTATGAATCAGCTGATGTTGCTGCACTGCAGTATCCTGATGAGACAATTGTAGTTCTTACAGACGCAATCGTAGCAGAAGGTGACTTCTACCTTGCAATTGCTGCTAACCCTGAAACTGGTATGCCTTCTTCCGCTGCATTTGAAGACCTTACAAATAGCCACGGTTATGTTGGTGAGGCCGGTGCATGGGAGCCATACGAACTCGAGTGGGCTTCACGCGTGAAGATCCGTACAACAGCTGACGAAGTAATGCTTCAGCCTAACACATCAGGCCATGCGGTTAATGTAGCTACTGATGTAGCAACAATTGACGAGCCTGTTGAAGTACGCGACCTGAACCGCGCTATCCTCCTTGGATACAATGTTTGGAGAAATGGTGATGTAGTTACTTACGTTCCTGCTCCTGATACATTCTACATGGATATGAACCTCGCACCTGGTGATTACGCATACTGTGTAACTGCTATCTACGACGAAGGAGAATCTACTCCAATCTGTGCAGAACCTGTAACTGTTGAAGCTAAGGGTATGATCGCCGGTACTATCTATGATGGTACTGATGGTACTGTACTCAATGGTGTAACTGTGACAGTAGGTGAAATGACAACTACTACAGGCTATGATGGTTATTACGAAATGGTTGTTCCTTCCGGAATGGTTGACGTAATGGCTGAATTAACTGGTTATGCCACTAAGGTGAAAACTGCAGAAGTATTCTACGATCAGACTACTGTTGTTGACTTCAACCTCTATCCTGAAGGTGTGGTATTTACTGTACCATTCGAAGAACCATGGGATGGTGGATTCGAAGAGCAGAACTGGACATTTGATGCGGAAATGGGTAACTGGGACATCAATGATGCCGTAGGTCTCCCTGCTCCATCTGCAGAATTTAACTGGAGTCCTACTCAGGAAGAGTACAGCTATGCACTCGTTAGTCCTCAGATTGACGGTGAAGGCGTTTCCAATATTGCTCTCTCATTCGATCTTTACCTCTCTGATTACAGCAGTAACGGTCTTGAACACATGACTGTTGAAGTATTCAATGGTATGGAATGGATGGAAGTAGCTGACTTTGCCAACACAGGAAATATTGAATGGGAAAATTATCTCTTTGATATCTCTGAGTACGCACTGAACGAACTCTTCCAGGTACGTTTCGTAGCAAATGGTACAAACTCATTCGATATTAACTACTGGTATGTAGATAATGTGATGATTTATGAGCGCCTCCTTGCTAACGTTTATGGTCAGGTAACTGTTTGTGCTACAGGTGATCCTGTTGAAGGTGCAATGATTACTGTTGGTGATTATGAGCCTGTATACACTGATGCCGGTGGTTATTATAGTGTTTCTGTTGAACATGGTACATACGATGTAGCATGCGAAATGGATGGCTATAATGTGGTTACTGCTACTGCAGTTGAAATTACTGAAGACCTCGAGTGGAACGTTTGCCTCACTCAGCCTACTATGGACGTTACTCCTCTTGAAATCTATGTAAATGTTATAGAAAACACTACTCATACTGAGCTTGTTACTGTAACAAACAATGGTGATGGTACATTAGGATGGAATGCAGCTATTAACTGGGTTGCTGAAGATGTAGTAGTTCCTGCTATTAATCCTGACTATCCACGTCTGAATGTTCCTGTATCTATTGAGTTTGCTCCTGCTTCACTAAACCTTAACGGTTATGTTGAAGAACCTGTTGAGCTTCTCCGTGGATCAATGGCTTATGCGTTCGATGCATATCCGGGAACTTATGGTTTCCACCAGATTGACACTGATGCTCCTGGTGCTCCTATTGTTGTGAACCCTGTTCCAAACTGGAGTGCATTTGCAGGTGACTTCGATGCAAACGGTAACCTCTATGTAATTGACGCTGATGACAGTAACCTGAAGATGGTTGATGTTCTTACCGGTGAAGGTACCGTAGTTGGATATGCTTCCGCTATGGGTGGCCAGTCATGGACAGGTATGGCATGCAACAAAGCTACTGGCGTAATGTATGCTGTTTCTACTGATGTATCTGAATCTTACCTCTATACTATTGATCTCATGACAGGTGAAGCTACTGTAATTGGTGCTACCGGTGTTGAGGGTCTTATTGATATTGCATGTGATGGTACAGGCGCTATTTATGGTAACTGTATCGTTAATGATGCTATCTTCCAGCTTGATCCTGCAACAGGTGCCAGCACTTACATCGGTCTTACCGGTTATGATGCTAACTATGCACAGGGTATGGCATGGGATCCTGCAACTGATCAGATCTTCCTGGCAGCTTATGGTGCTTCCGGCGAACTTCGTCTCCTTGACAAATATACAGGTGCTACTTCACTGATTGGCGGATTCGCTGACGGTGCTGAAGTAACCGTATTTGCATTCCCGGGACGCGGCGAAACCTGGTTGACTGTTGAGCCTAACGGAACAGTTGCTGCTGGTATGTCAGAGGAAGTAGAATTCTTATTCGACGCAACAGGATATGAAGTAGATGAAGTTAAAGTCGCTGATGTAGTATTTACATCTAATCCTGACGTTGGCAGCGCTACTGTTCATGTTGAAATGACTGTTGTAGTTGGAATCGATGAATTCATTGGTGTAGATGTAAACCTCTACCCGAATCCTGCTAAGCAGTATGTAAATATTGAACTTTCCGAACAAGTACAAAGCTTCAGAATTCTGAACACTGTAGGTCAGACTGTTTACGAACAGGCTTCTGCAGAAACCTTCTTCCAGGTTGATGTTCAGTCCTATGACGCTGGTGCTTATCTAATTGAGTTTACAACAAACGATGGTGTGACCTTCAATAAGCGTTTCGTTGTAACCAAATAGTCCTTTAATGGAATAACTTCTCAGAGCGAGGCCCAATTTCGGGCCTCGCTTTTATATATTTTTTCAGTTTTTCTTTATTTTCGTTCTTCTCATATCCTTTTGAGTAACACTTTTTTCAGTGTTATTTTTATGTTTCCTGTAGGTTTAGATTCTGTTGAATTTATTTTTTACACCTTGGCGCAAGCATTAGTCCAATTTTTTTTATAAATTTGCGCCTTATCGGAAAAGTGCAAATAATTGTTTAATTATTCACTAATTAATCTAAACCTTAAATTATGAGAAGTTTTACTCGTTTGCTAAGCGTTTTGGTGGCAGTACTTATGTCATCAACTTTCGCTTTTGCACAGGACTTCGTGGAATTCGGTGATGGTTCGGTCGAGAGTTACAGAACTCCGATTAACAACTTTTATCAGTACTCCAGAACGCAGAGCATCTATCTGCAGTCTGATCTGGGTATTGATATGCCGGTTAATCTCACGAAAATTGGCTACAACCTCGCCACATTCGACGGGGATGCCTACACTTACAGCCAGATTCAGATCTGGATGGGTCACACCACCATGGATCAGTACACTGGTACAGGTGACTGGGTTGATGTATCAACTCTTCAGCTGGTGTACGACGGACCTATGTCTTGGACAGGCACAGTTTGGATTGAACTTGAGCTTGATGAAGCTTTCGCCTATAATGGCACAGATAACCTCATCATCTCAGTTTATGATCCGCTCAACTCTCCATCTTACGCAGGATCTCTTAACAAGTGGTCTCTAACTGACCTCAATAGTGGGGTAAAGCGTGTACTGATGGGTTACAGTGACTCTACTAACCCTCCATCACTCTGTACTTATTGCTCTTCTTACGAAGATCAGATTGCAGACCTTCGTGTTTATTACGAGGCATTAGGCGATGCTTATCTCGAAGGAACTGTAACTGATGCAATCACAGGCGATCCTTTAAACGGAGCAAAAGTAACTGTTGGTGAAGATTATGTATTCACTGGTCAGGACGGTATGTTTGCCTTTACTGTAAATCCAGGTGATCGCACAGTTACTGCTGAAAAACCAGGTTATGCAACTCAAAGCCAAACTGTTGCTGCAGTAATTGGCGAACCGGTTGTTGTTGATTTCGCTATGGAAGAAGAAATTAACATGCCTGTTGGTGTATATGCATACATTTCAGAAGCTGATGTTGATGTTGTAGATATTGAATGGGGCGCACCAGGTGCTTCTTACGAAATTATCTATGACGATGGCGAAGCAGAAAACTATGCTGTTTGGGTTCAGGGTGGCAATATGAACGCACTGCGTTTTACTCCTGCCGGATATCCTTGCGATGTACTCAGCGCTTCTATTTATGTTGGTGATGGTACTTACCCTCAGGGTGAAGATATCCTCCAGCCTTTCGAAGTTGCAGTTTATGACGCTACAGGTGCTGACAACCTTCCCGGCGCTGAGCTTGGTCGTGTTGAAATAACTCCTGAACAGTTTGGATGGATAGCAGTAGATTTCGCAAGCCTTGGTATTACTATCGAAAGCGGAGATTTCTACGTAGCAATGATTCAGGGTGGAAACTATCCTGAATGTCTTGCAATTGGTGTTGATGAATCTAATCCTGTTATGAGAAGTTACTCACGTAACGTCACTAATGGTCAGGGTTGGACAACAGCTGGTTATACAGACTTTATGATGCGTGCAGTATGTGAAGGTCCTGCAGGTGTTGTAAACATGAATGCTGCTGATGTTATTGCTG
>PKSY01000130.1 GCA_002869405.1 Marinilabiliales bacterium | reverse complement strand
CTTTTGCACCTGATCCTGAATTACCACCAGGCAAAAAGCGCTCTGTGCCCTTCACTTAATTATTGAGTGTTACTTATTGAATATTGATTATTACAAGAATATCCAATATCCAATAATAAATAAATAATGATTAAGGAAAACGGATTAACCCGCTCAGCGCCCTTCACTTAATTATTGAGTGTTACTTATTGAATATTGATTATTAAAAAAAAGAATCCCCCTTTGCAAATGCTTCGGAGGATATGATGTGACCTTCAAAAAAAGCCCCTTGATAAGGAGCTTCTTGCTGTGGCATCGACTGGAATCGAACCAGTGACACATGGATTTTCAGTCCACTGCTCTACCAACTGAGCTACGACGCCTTTGTTAAGTGGGTGCAAAGATACAACAAAATTCATACGGCGCAATAGTTTTTTAAAATTCGACTTTAAAAAAATTGAGAATTTTTAACAACACCCTCACTCTGAATTTTTTACTTTTGTACTCCTATGAATTTAATTGTAGATATCGGAAACAGCTTTTGGAAAATTGCACTTTTCGACCAAAACAAAATTGTTAAGAGAGCTGAAATCCCTGATGCTGACAAAGCCTTTATTCAGGATTTTCTGGAGGATATTATTCCTGCAGCCATAGGTTTCTCCTCTGTAAGAGATTCATATGAAAGTGAAAAAGCTCTTTTCAATAATTTTGGCCCGGTTTATACCATATCTGCCAGCGATCCTTTGCCCGTATCTCTTCATTATAAAACACCCCTGACTCTGGGTACAGACAGGATTTCCGGAGCTGTTTTTGGAAAAAGGAAGTTTCCTGAAACTAACCTGCTGGTTATTACATTAGGAACCTGCATCACCTGTGATATTCTAACTGATGAAGGAGTTTTTATGGGAGGTACAATTAGCCCCGGGCCGCAAATGCGACTTACAGCCATGCATGAATATACCGGAAAATTGCCTGAGCTAGAATTTACTGATGAGGTTTTGCTCCCCGGTGTATCCACAGATTCATGTATGCACTCCGGTGCCTGGTATGGCGTCCTCGCTGAAGTAGAATACTATATAGCTTATTATAAGCAACAATACCCGGACCTTCACGTTATCGTTTCGGGAGGTTTTGCTCCCTCCTTTGAAAAAAAAATTAAATATCCCATCTTTGCACAGAAAGATATTGTGCTGAAAGGGCTCAATGAAATTTTAAACTATCAACTTGGACACATTGAAAAATAGGATGCTGAAATTGTGCCTCATGGCAGCAATTATCTTTATCTCAGGCTCAGCCTGGGCTCAGATAAATTCCCCATACTCGAATTTTGGATTGGGAAATCTGCAACAGGAAAAATCTATGTTCTACAAATCCATGGGTGGAGTGGGTTATGGCATGAATTCCGACTTGTACATTAATCCCTCAAACCCTGCAACTTATGCTGAGTTTGATACGCTTTCCTTCATCTTCGATATGGCAGTCTATACCGAGTCAAGAGGATTGAACACGGTTAGGGAGAGTGAATCATATAATTATGCCGGGATAGACTATATTACATTCGCTTTCCCAGTTACAAAATGGTGGAAATCAAGCCTTGGAGTACTTCCCTTCAGCAAAGTTGATTACCAAATGGTTGATGGAAATACTGTTCCGGGCGTAGGGTATCTTGAATATAATTATGAAGGATCAGGAGGCATAAACAAAGCATATATCGGTAATGCACTCCGTTTTGGTAAAAAGAACTATTTCGCTATAGGTGCTAATTTTAATTATCTTTTTGGTACCACTATGGATGTACAGGCTGTTTCATTTCCTGATTCTGTTTATTACTTTTATACAAAAAATACTCAGTCCATTAACTGGCATGATTTCTATTTTGATTTTGGTGCCTATTACCATTATGAATTTGGTAAAGATGATGAATATGTTTTGGGATTTGGTGCCGTGTATACTCTGGGAGATGAGATTAACACCACAGAGAACAGATTATCTTACAATTATATTCAGACCAGTACCGGTGTTGATTATATTAAGGATACCTTAACTTTTGTTGAAGATATTTCAGGAACTATTGGTCTTCCACAAACAATAGGAGGAGGGTTTTCTGTGAAGAAAAAGAATAAATTTCATTTCGGTGTGGATGCAGAATATCAGAACTGGGAAACATTTCACATTAATGGTGAAAATGAACTTATGGAAAATTCATTGCGCTTTGCCGCCGGAGGTCAGTTCATGCCCGGAGGTGAGACAGTTGGAAGTTACTGGAGATGGGTTAGATACAGAGCCGGATTCTATTATAATCAGTCTGCCCTCCAGGTAAACAACACCGGAATAAATGAATTTGGCATAACTTTTGGTCTTGGGTTACCGTTGCGAAGGAGCCGATCGACCATAAATCTGGGTCTTGAAATCGGTAACAGAGGTACCACCGACAATGATTTAATCCAGGAAACATTTGTTAATTTCCGCTTAGGATTTTCCATTTATGAAAATTGGTTCATTCAAAGAAAATTTAATTAAATTCGCACCTTAAAAGTTGATTAACAATACAAAAGATAACGATATGAAGGCAAAGGTTGTATTAATTCTACTCAGTTTAGCTCTCTCAGTACCGGCACTTGCAATAAGCAACCCGGCTGTTAATTATGAACCGGATGACGAGCCAAAGTATGGCCAGGATAGTATCCAGTGTTTGACAAATTCATCGCTTTACCGTGAGTTTTTTAAGCAGTGGAAGAAAAGCGGTTATCGCAGTGCTTCAATTAATGATGCCATTGGACCATGGCGCTGGGTTTTCCTGAACTGCCCCAAAGCTTCTCTGAATACATATGTTGACGGAACAAAAATTGTTGGATACCTTATTGATGAAGCTAAAGATGATGTGGCCAGAGCTGCTTACCTCGATACTTTAATGATGGTGTATGATACAAGAATACAGTATTTTGGCAAGGAAGGTTTTGTGCTTGGCAGAAAAGGTCTTGACAGATACCGTTATAAACTTTCCAATGAAGATATCAAACCTTCATATGACATTATAGCGAAAAGTGTTGAGCTGGAGGGCAATGATGTTGAGTATGCTGTAATAGACCTCTTTTTCAGACTTACTATTGATATGTATAAGTCCGATATGGTTGAGAAAGATCTTATTCTTGAAAACTATGAGATCGCTAGTAATTTAATTGATTACAATATTAAAAATAATAAGAAATATGCTTCTCGTTTTGAACGTGTAAAGGGTAATCTGGAAAGTAGTTTTGAACCTTTTGCCAGTTGTGAGGATCTTATTCCTCTTTATACTAAAAAGTTTGAGCAGGAGCCTGATAATGTTGATCTACTGAAAAAGATTATTGGTATGCTTGACAATAAAGGTTGTGATGACAGCCCGCTGTTCTTTGATGTTTCTGTTAAACTTCATGAGCTTGAGCCCTCTCCGGAATCTGCGTTCCTGATTGGTAAAATGCTTTACAATAAGCAGAACTACACAGAAGCTATAGTATACCTTACTCAGGGGCTAGAAATGGAAGATCCTGAAAAACTGGAGACCTGCTACTTTGCACTTGCTGACAGTTATAAGAATACCAATGACTTCCCCAATGCAGTGAAGATGGCACGAGAAGTGCTCTCTCTTAATGAAAATGATGGTCGTCCATACATCCTTATTGGAGACATGTATGCTGAAGCAGGTGGAAAATGCGGAAGTAATGACCTTGAAAAGAAGGCTCCTTACTGGGCTGCAGTTGACCAGTATGTGAAGGCAATAAGTGTGGATGCTGAACTCGCAGATGTTGCAAACCAGCGTATATCAGCTTATAGTAAGCAGTTCCCAACATCGGAAATGATCTTTTTCCATGATTATTCAGAAGGCCAGTCGTATACCGTTGAGTGCTGGTTTACAGTTACCACAACAATACGTGCGGCAAAATAAAAGATAATTAGCTATTATATTTTCCGGGGCAGGAAATTAATTCCTGTTCCGGAATTTTGTATCTTACAACGGAAATGAAGACCACAAAAATTCTTGTTTCACTTATCCTCCTGATTCTGATATATTTTTCTCTTTCAGGTTGCTCGAATGAATTGGATGAAGTGAAAGAAGTTACAGCTGTCTCCGATACTTTACCCGGCGAATCGGCGTACAATGTGGTTATGCATTATAGTGAAAAGGGTCATATCCAGTTTACTCTGAAAGCTGAACAACTCGACCGCTACAGCACAATATCTCCATATATTGAATTTCCTAAAGGCCTTCATGTGATGTTTTATGACTCCATTGGAGGCATCAAATCTGAACTAACAGCGAATTATGCCATTAGCTATGAAGGAAAGAAATTTATGGAGGCTCGCGACGATGTGGTGGTTATTAATCATGAAAAAAATCAAACCCTGAATACCGAATATCTTCAATGGGACCAGAAAAAACATATTATTTTTACAGATGTTTTTGTGAAAATTACAACTGATGAACATGTGATTTTTGGTAAAGACGGATTTGAATCAGATGAAGAGTTTAACAGATGGACTATCAGAACGATATCCGGAAAACTGGATGTTGAATCATAACGCAGGAATTCGATGAATAATAACTGGCTGATCATAATTATCACGATCATTCTGAGTGGTCTCTTCTCCGGAATGGAGATTGCCTTTCTCAGTGCCAATAAACTGAAAGTAGAAATCGACAGGAATAAGGGTTCTTTGTCGGCTCAGGTGATATCCTGGTTTTCCCGAAATCCATCCCGTTTTATCAGCGCTCTGCTTCTGGGAAATAATATCGCACTTGTAATTTATGGTATCGCCATTACCGATGTGCTCGATCCTGTAATTATCGGTATAATACCGGATTATCTCTATTCGGACTTCCTGTTGTTGCTTATAGAAACTATTATTTCAACATTGATTATCCTTTTCACTGCAGAGTTTCTGCCAAAAATACTTTTCAGAATTAACTCCAACTCTACTCTTAACCTGCTTATCGTACCTGTAAGTGCAATATATGTCATCCTTTATCCGATCAATCAGGTGTTTGTGTTTATAAGTGAGTTTATTTTGCGAAGGGTCTTCCGGATAGAAACCATGTACCAGGACTATGTTTTCGGTTATGCAGATTTAAATAACTACCTTCAATACAGTGCCCCTGAAGAGGAGGATGAGAATGAGTTTTCTGATGAAATTCAGATGATGCAGAATGCAATCGATTTCCGCACTATTAAGCTTCGGGAGTGTATGATTCCGCGTACTGAAATTCAGGCGCTGGAGCTGAATGATACGATTGAAGAGCTTAAGGAAGCTTTCATTAGCACAGGAATGTCAAGGATTATTATCTATGATAATCATATTGATAATGTAATTGGATATTGTCATAGTTTTGATATGTTTAAGAATCCGGAATCCATAAAATCTATATTAAAACCCATACTCATTGCTCCGGAAACCAAACTTGCTCACAAGGTCATGACTGAATTCATTACTGTCCGCCGCAGTATGGCCGTGGTTGTGGATGAGTTTGGCGGAACATCGGGTATTGTTACAATGGAAGACATCCTTGAAGAGATTCTTGGTGAGATTGAAGATGAATATGATGAGGATGATGAACTCGATGAAACGATTAAGGGGAATAAAGAGTATATCTTTTCCGGTCGTCTTGAAATCGACTACCTAAATGAGAAATATGAATTCCAACTACCTGTAAATGAGGAGTATGAGACGCTCGCCGGACTTATTATTCATTATCATAAAAGCATTCCTGAAGAGGGATCAGAGATAGTAACAGAGAATTTTTCCTTTCGTATTTTGCAGGCATCCAACCATAAGATTGAAAAGGTGTTCCTTACGGTGTTATAGCATCTTCATTTTTACAGCTATACATCTGATGATCACAGTTGAAACTATTCTGAATTAAATTTTTAATCTTAAACATTCTTGATTACATTTGCATCCTTAAAAAAAACAGATAAACATTTTTACAAATGGCAGTAATTGGAAGAATAAGACAACGTTCCACACTTCTTATAGTAGTAATTGGTGTGGCTCTCGCTGCTTTCATCCTCGGTGATTTCCTTAAGAAGGGGAATCGTCAGGAAGTTAACATTGGCGTTATCGCAGGTGAGAAGATCTCAGTGATCGATTTTAATAACAGAGTTGAAGGATACGTTGAGATGCAGGAAAGAAGCTCGGCAGAGAGACTCAATGCTGACGATGTGTTTAACATCAAGCAGAGTACCTGGAATGAGATCGTGCAGGATATATTAATGGGAGAGCAGTACGAGGAACTTGGCCTTACTGTGACGGTAGATGAGCTTAACGAGCTGATTCGAGGAGAAGATCCTCATCCGTATATAAAGCAAAACTTCTCCAACCCGCAAACCGGGGAGTTTGATGCTCAGCAGGTAGCGATTTTCCTGGAGAATCTTAATAACTCCAATGTGGTTTCACCTGAAATGAGAGATAACTATCTTTATCTTGAGCATCTTATTAAAAAGGATCGCCTGATGAATAAGTATTTCAGTCTTATCTCTCAGGGGTATTATATTCCTACTGCATTTTCAAAAGCTGATTATGAGGCTCAGAATGAAAAGGCCTCTTTCCGTTTTGTGGCTCCTACTTTCAAGTCTATCCCCGACAGTACAATAGCACTTACTGATGCGGATTATCAGGCATATTACAAGGAAAATAAATTCCGTTATAAGCAGGAAGAGAGTCGCGATATCGAGTACGTTGTTTTTAATGTGCGAGCTACAGCTGAAGACCGTAGTGACCTTGAGAAAACCGTAAATGATCTGTATGAAGAATTTCAGGATGTTTCAGCAATTCCTAATTTCATCAATGCTGTTTCTGATCGTCGGTATGACAGTACATGGTATAAGGAAGATCAGATTCCTGTTGGCATAGTTTCTCGCATTGAAAACCTCGAACCCGGTGCTATGGTCGAGCCATTCTTTGAGAATAATGCGTTTACTTTTGCTAAAGTGATGGATCAGATGAGTCGTCCTGACTCAATGAAAGCAAGTCATATCCTGATTACCTATCAGGGCGCTTTTCGAGCTGATCCCTCCCTGGCGAGAACTCAGGAAGAAGCTCAGGCTCTTGCTGACAGCCTGATGGAAGTGATCAAACGTCGTCCATCAAAGCTGGAAGAGCTCGCACAGGAATTCTCCAATGATCCGTCTGCAGCCGATAATAAAGGTGACCTTGGTTGGTTCCGCGATGGTACAATGGTGTTCCCATTTAACAATTTTGTTTTTGAAAATCGTAAAGGTGCTGTTGGAATCGCTGAAACACCATTCGGATATCATATCATCCGTGTTGATGACAAGGCAAAATACGAAGAGAAATATCGCCTGGCTCAGGTGGTAAGAAATCTGGAGCCGAGTGACCGTACTTTCCAGACTGTATTTCTTGAAGCCAGTGAGTTTGCTACCAAAAACCCGGATAACGCTTCATTCAATGCTGCAATTACTGAAAACGGTTATAACAAGCGCTCTTCAGAAAAAGTTACCAGCATGATTAACAAGATTCCCGGACTGGAATTCAGCCGCGGTATCGTACAATGGGCCTTCCTTGATAATACAAGTGTTGGTGATGTGAGCCAGGTGTACTCTTTTGATGATCATTTTGTTGTAGCTTCTTTAAAGGCAATCCATGATGAGGAATATCAACAACTGGAGGATATCAAAGATAATATCAAACCACTGGTTCTTCGTGAGAAAAAAGCAGAGATACTGATGAACAAAGTAGAGTCGGCTCTTGCAACAACAAAAGATCTTAATGCTTTGGCAGGACAACTTGGTGTTGAGGTAGAGACTGTTGATGCAGCTACCTTCAGTTCACCGAATATTCCGGGCTACGGACGCGAGCCTGAAGTTGTAGGCACTGTGTTCAGCATGGAGCCCGGATCAATATCTGACGCCGTAAAAGGTACTCAGGCAATTTATGTGATCCAGCTTGATAATATCGAAGAAGCAGGAATGAAAAATGACTTTAGCCGTGAAGCAACTGCAATGGCCAATCAATTCCGTACACGTATCCGTCGTGACGTACCAAAGGCCATTGAAGATGCCAACGAAATTGAAGATAACCGTTACATGTATTACTAGTAGAGATTTAATTACCTGATATATAAAAAGCCTCCTCTTGGGAGGCTTTTTTTATGTAGTCAGAAATTGTAAATTTTGTGATTATTTTTTTGTCCAGACATATTCAAGCGCATGAATTCTGGCCTCACAGGCATCCTCAATAGAGATTATTGCCAGTTTATCATCGTCGAGGATTAGATTGTATTTTCCCTCACCAGCACAATCCGGATCAACAACAATTGTCATGATGTTATCAATTAACTCAAATTCTGCATGCGAATCTGAATGTCCCTGAGCGCCGGCAGGTATAGTCCAGTCGTAAGAATTATCATCATTAAAAATCAGCTCAACATCATATGTGAGACCCTGATCGTCCGACTGTGTAACGGTCCAGGTGCCCAAAATATCTGCAGTTTCAACTTGTTCTTTTGAACATGAAGTAGTCAGAATAAACATAATGGAGACAACGCAAATTAGATAGTGCTTTTTCATGTGGATATTTGTTTAATATGATTTTGGTTTTGAAAACATCATAAAGGTAACAAAAAATGCATTGAAAACAGAAATCGTTATTCGCGGGTGTGGTGATGTGCCTAAAGCAAATCCAGACGATAGGAGTCCATCTTAATAAAAATAAAGAGCAGCACTGTAAAGGCCCACAGGGAAGAGCCTCCATAGCTGAAGAATGGTAGTGGAATACCAATAACAGGTATGAGTCCTATTGTCATACCAATATTAATGGTGAAATGGAAAAAGAGAATGGACGCAACACCATAACCATATATCCTGGCAAAAGAGGAGCGTTGTCGTTCGGCTACCATCACAATTCTTATTAACAGAGCCAAAAAAAGTATTATAACAAGGGAAGTACCCAGAAACCCCCACTCTTCTCCAATTGTACAGAATATAAAGTCGGTACTTTGCTCCGGAACAAAGTCGAATTTGGTTTGCGTGCCCTGGAGAAATCCTTTTCCGGCAAACCCACCGGAGCCAATGGCAATTTTAGATTGATGGACGTTGTATCCTGCACCCCGCAGGTCCTGCTCAAGCCCAAGAAGTACATTAATCCTGGTTTTTTGATGAGGCTCGAGGATATTTTCAAATGCATAATCCACGGAGAAAATAAATCCTGCTGCCAGAATACCTCCGGCGATCAAAACCATAATCGCCCTTCTGTTTTTGCGCATAAACCATAATCCAAGCAAAAGCAGTGCACCAATGCCTCCTACAACATAATATTTGCCCAGCAACAGTGTCAGAATAAAGAGAACTCCTACTATCAGTGCCAAGATAAAGATGTTGGCTGATAAACCTTCCCTGTAAAGAACAAGAATTAGTGCGGCATATACAAGTGCTGAGCCGGTATCATTCTGAAGAAAGATCAGTCCTGCCGGTAGTGCCAGAATGATAAACGCCATGACTTTGTTTCTGAATTTCTCAAGACTGAAATTTTGCCGTGAAAGAAACTTTGCCATTGCAAGACAAGTGGCAAACTTTGCAAATTCTGATGGTTGCAAAGCAAAGCTACCTATTTGAAACCATGATCTTGAGCCGGCCACGACTTTTCCAAACAGCAGTACCCCTACAAGCAATCCGAGGAAAAATATGTATATGGGAAAGGAAAAGGAGCTGAAGAACTTTGAGTCTGTTAACAGAATAAGGATGATAATAATACACGATGTGCCAATCCAGAGAATTTGCCTGCCATAACTCATGGACAAGTCGAAGATACTACTGTGCTCAGGTGTATAAGTAGCAGCATAGATGTTTATCCATCCGATAAGGACAAGTACAAAGTAAAGAATTACCATTACGGGATCGGTATTTGATAATATGGCTCCTCTTCGTCTCATTCCTCGTCCTCCTGTTGTTCGGTTTCAATAAACACAGCTTCACTAATTCGCTTTTCCAATGCCTCCCGCGTGATCTTACCAGTAAGATATTTTTCAATAATAAGTGAGGCTACAGGCGCTGCCCAGGTAGAGCCATAGCCGCTGTTCTCCACCACTACTGCAATGGCAATTTTCGGATTCTCTTTAGGTGCAAAAGCAATAAATACCGAGTGATCTTCGCCATGTGGGTTTTGCACTGTTCCTGTTTTTCCACAAATTCTGATACTGTCTACTTTAGCATAAAACCGCCCCGTACCATTTTGTACAACCTGATCCATTCCTTCAATAACCAGGTCAAAGCTTTCAGGTGAAATATCAGTATCAACTCTCGGAAATTGTGGTGAGATGGAGCTGGGTTGCCCTGTGGCTTTATCAATGCGTTTTACAAAATGCGGTTTTATGAAATACCCTTTGTTTGCAATGGCAGCAACAAGGTTTGCCATTTGCATTGGTGTTAGAAGCAACTCACCCTGGCCAATGGAAAGAGATCGTACTGTCAGTGCATTCCAGTGACCGAGTCCGAAATATTTATCATAGTATTCTGCCTGCGGGACATTTCCCGGCCGCTCGCTGAAAAGATCAGTACTGAAAGTACTTCCCATTCCAAAACTAAGGACATACTTCCTCCAGACATTAAACCCGTCTCTTGGATCATCATATTTGTTGAGTATATCCTTGAAAATATTCCAGAAAAAAGGATTGCATGATTCACGGATTGCGACAACAGGGCCAAGAGGAGTTTCATGATAGTGTGTGCAACGAATAGGTTTTGATTCAGGGCCATTGCAGCTGTGGCGGGTGTATTGATTTATTACATCTTCTTCAATAGCAATGGCTGCATTGAGTAACTTGAAGGCCGATCCAGGAGGGTATGTTGCCATGCTGGCACGGTTATACAGAGGCTTGTTGATATCCTGACGTAAGAGTTTATAATTTTTGTTCCTGATCCTTCCAACGAGCAGGTTCGGATCGTAACCCGGAGAAGATACGAATGTAAGAATCTCTCCGGTTGCGGGCTCAATGGCAACCACGGAGCCTTTTTTGTTTTGCATCAGAAACTCTCCATAGCGCTGGAGCTCAATATCAAGTGTTGTTACCAGATCATTACCCTTAATTGCCACTGTATCCAAGTCACCATCCTGATATGGCCCTTTTTCTCTGTTGTGAACATCCACAAGTACAATTTTAACGCCTTTCTTACCGCGAAGTTCTTTTTCGTAAGTGCTTTCCAACCCATTGATACCAATGTAATCCCCGGCTTTATACCAGCTGTCATTAGCGATATGATCACCGCTGACTTCACCAACATACCCTAATGTCTGGGCTGCTAACGGGAAAGGATATTTTCTGACAGTACGAGGCTGCACATAAAAACCGGGAAACCTGAAAAGTTTCTCTTCCAGGTAGGCGTAATCCTGCTTTGATATCTGACTAATAAAAACAGAGGGCTTGTATCCGGAGAAAGATCGTGCTTTCTCATAGTATTCCTCATATTGGGCATTGGTAATCTGCACCAGCCTGCAAAACTCTGCGGTATCAATATCCTTCACCTGACGAGGGATAATCATAAGGTCATAAACTGCTTCATTTACTACCAAAAGCTTTTCATTCCTGTCGTATATCAACCCTCTTGAAGGGTACTGCGTTATCTCCCTGGTTGCATTTCTGTCTGCATACTGTTTATAGGTATCATCAATAACCTGGAGAAACATCAGCCTAATCCAGAAAATCAGTCCGATGACAAGAAATCCGCCGGTGATAATATATTGTCTGGACGCAAAGGGGTCTTTCCGCATTCTTTAATTTTTTACAAATATAACATGCAAAAATGGGTAAGAAAAAAAATATCTTACATTTGCAGCATGTTAAATCAGGAAGACCTTTTTAAGAAGATAATATCTCATGCTAAAGAGTATGGGTTTGTGTTCCCTTCGAGTGAGATATACGACGGACTTAGTGCTGTTTACGACTATGGGCAACTTGGCTCAGAATTGAAAAATAACATCAAAAATTATTGGTGGAAAGCCATGGTTCAGTACCACACAAATATTGTGGGGCTTGACTCGGCAATCTTTATGCATCCTACTACCTGGAAGGCATCAGGTCACGTGGATGCCTTTAATGACCCTATGATTGACAACAAGGACTCCAAGAAGCGTTACCGCGCTGATGTTCTGGTGGAAGATTATATGGCAAAGATTGAAGCAAAGATTGACAAAGAGGTTGCCAAGGCAGAGAAAAGATTTGGTGACAGCTTCGATAAGGAGCAGTTTGTGTCTACCAATCCGCGTGTAACAGGATATAAAGAGAAAATCAGTGCGATTGGTGCGAGGCTGTATAAATCTATGGAAGAGAACGACCTGGCAGATATAAAAGCCCTTATTGAAGAGCTTGAAATCGCCTGTCCAATTTCAGGATCAAGGAACTGGACCGATGTACGCCAGTTTAACCTGATGTTTTCCACACAGATGGGTTCCCTTAGTGATGATGCAAATACTATTTATCTGCGCCCGGAGACTGCACAGGGTATCTTTGTGAATTATCTTAACGTGCAGAAAACCGGACGTATGAAAATTCCGTTTGGAATTGCACAGATTGGTAAAGCTTTCCGTAATGAGATTGTAGCGCGTCAGTTTATCTTTCGTATGCGGGAGTTTGAACAGATGGAGATGCAATTTTTTGTGCGCCCGGGAACGGAGATGGAGTGGTATGAGTACTGGAAAGAAACACGTGTAAACTGGCATAAATCACTGGGTATTCCAGAAGAAAATTACCGTCTGCACAACCATGAGAAGCTTGCGCATTATGCCAATGCTGCGGCAGATATTGAGTTTAAATTCCCATTTGGTTTTAAAGAGCTTGAGGGAATACACAGCCGTACCGATTTCGATCTTTCAGCACATGAAAAATACAGTGGTAAGAAGCTGCGCTACTTTGATCCTGAAATCAATGAGAGCTATGTGCCATATGTTGTTGAAACCTCTATAGGTGTTGACCGAATGTTCCTGAGTGTGCTTTCATATGCATATACAGAAGAGAAGCTTGATGATGGCTCCGAACGTGTGGTAATGAATATACCTCCTGTTATTGCACCTGTAAAGGTAGCAGTACTTCCGCTGTTGAAGAAAGACGGGCTTCCTGAAAAAGGGAGAGAGATATTTGATGCGCTTAAGGTCGATTATATGTGTCAGTATGATGAGAAAGATGCCATAGGCCGTCGCTACCGTCGTCAGGATGCAATTGGAACACCTTACTGTGTTACCATCGATCACCAGACACTGGAAGACAATACGGTTACTATTCGTGAGCGTGATACCATGAAGCAGGATCGTGTACCAGTGGATCAGGTTGCTTCGATTATTGCTGAGAGAATCAGGCCACAGTTGTAGACCCTGTTGACATGAAGCGGCCACGCCGCTCCCCAACTCTGAAGGAGTTGCCCTTAAACGATAGCTTTTGCTTCCCGGATTATTCTCTTTCTGCGTGAATCAGGAATATGAAACTTATCCAGACATTGCGGGGCAGCGGCAACCTCACTACACAACACGATGCCTTCCTGCATCAGCCCTTCTTTCTCCTTTTGTGTCAGTGATTTCATCGTGGTAATCGGGTGGAATCCGCTTTTGTCAATCATGTCCTTCAGACTTTTCCCGAAAGGGAAATCCCATGAGATGAGGTGCATACCTGAACAGATACCATATTGCTCTGCATCTTCTGTAAAGCGGGTGTTTGTCACCAAAAGTGGCTCAAAAACTGCATTTTCGAGTTCATTATCAGCTTTTAGTTTTGCCTCGATATCCTGCATTCTGGAATGTACATACAGACTAATTTTGACATCGTTTTTAGCGCTTTCAGATCTGTGGAACTTACACTCTGCCATAAGGATTTTTCCTTCTTTTCTGCCAATTACATCCACTTCATGTGTTACGCATCTTCCCAAAACCTGAACTCCTGTTTCTACTTTATAACCCTGCGATTCAATGAGTCGTGAAACAAAATGTTCAAAAGGATATCCGGTGGGACCCATCTGTTGCAACGCCTTTTTCAGACGATACCGACCTGCCGTGCGATGGCTGTGCTTATAAAGAATCCGGTAAGCGATACTGTAGATCTTTTTGGTGGTGATTCCGTCGTAGAGCTCATCCTCCAGCTTCTCAATGACACGATTTATCTCATGGTCGCCGGCACCGGAATGCCTGAGGCCTCCTCTGAGTTTCTCAATATCGAAGGGCACAAGGTCGCCGTTGTTTTTGCGGACGTTTATAGTTGTAGTTTGGTTTATCATTGTTTAAATAATTACACAAAGTTATACGAAGAAGGCACAAAGTCACACAAAGATAGAAAATCTCTGTGGCACTTTGTGCCTTCATTGTGGCTCTTTGTGAAATGGTTATTTACACAAAATTCAGTCTAGTATTCTTTTGCCTGTATTTCTCCTTTCAAAACCAACATGCCATTCATGGCAAGAGCTCCCATCTCATCTTCACCGGGGTAAACTGCCAGCGGAGCGATGATTTCTACGCGCTCTCTGACGTATGCTACAAGGTTAGGATTATAGGCAATGCCTCCGGTAAGGATAATTGCATCTACTTTTCCTTTCAGCGTTACAGCCATTGCACCACATGATTTTGCGATCTGATATGCCATGGCATTTTCAATAAGTTGTGCTTCTTTATCGCCGGCAGCAGCTTTTTTCTCCACTTCATAAGCGCTGTTTGTTCCGCAATGAGCTACGAGACCACCTTTTCCCTTAAGCATCAGCTTCACCTCTTTCTTGCTATATTTTCCGCTAAAGCAAAGGTTAACAAGTTGTCCGGTGGGGAGTGTTCCTGAACGCTCGGGTGAGAACGGACCGTCACCATCGAGTGCGTTATTCACATCGATAACACGACCTTTTTCATGTGCTCCAACCGAGATGCCACCACCAAGGTGAGCAATGATAAGGTTCATATCTTCGTACTTTTTACCTTCTTTCGCAGCATGTGTACGAGCAATGGCTTTCTGGTTCAGCGCATGAAAAATAGAGCGACGTTCAAAGAGTGGATGACCAGCGATTCTGGCTACATCTTCCATTTCGTCAACTACAACAGGATCAACGATATAAGCTTTTACTTCTTCGCCAAGTTCCTGTGCAATATTGTCAGCAATTAGTCCGCCGAGATTGGAAGCATGTTCTCCCAAAGGGCTGCTCACCAGGTCGGCCTTCATCTTATCATTAACCTCATAGATACCGCTGGGAATGGGCTTCACCAGTCCACCGCGGCCAACTATGGCATTCAATTCGCTGAGGTCTATTCCTGCCTCTTTTACTTCCCGGATAATAATATCCTTACGGAAAGAGAATTCATCGGTAATCTTTTCAAAACCCTTGAGCTCCTCAGAGGTGTGTCGCAGTGTTTTTATGAATATCTCTTTATCATCTTCATACACAGCGATTTTTGTTGAGGTTGATCCGGGGTTGATTGCCAGTACTTTCATGGTTTTATTTTTTTGCGTGGGTTATTTTTTATGCCAATAAACAAGATAATGCAATACAGTAATATTTCGATGCCTCGCTTTCACTTCGCGACATAACGACCACAGGCTTTTCAGTGCCCTGAATCAGTCCGGCGAGTTCTCCGCCTCCAAAGAGCATGAGTCCTTTGTAAAAGCTGTTACATGCCTCCAGGGTTGGGAAGAGCAGAATGTCAGCGTCGCCTCCGACGGGAGTGTCAACACCTTTAATTGCCACACTCTCTTTATCACAAGCCAGGAAAACATCAAGCGGTCCGTCAACGATACAATCTTTTATCTGACCCCGTTGTGCCATTTTCGACATCATTGCGTAATCAACAGAGTTCGGAAAGTTTGTGCTTACCTTTTCCGAAGCACCAATTAGTGCTACCTTGGGCTTTCCGATACCAAAAGCATGCGCCATATCAAGGGCATAGTTTAGCATAGCGGTTTTTTCCCTAAGATCCGGAAAGGGGAGTACTGCAGTATCTGTAATAAACAAAAGTTTATGATACTTTGGAAGCTGCAGTGCACAAACATAGCTCATTACAGCTTTGGGTTTCATAAGACCATGTTCTTTATTCAGCACTGCACGAAGGAATTTATCTGTGCCAACCAGCCCCTTCATAAGCACATCGGCTTCATCGGTTTTCACCATCTTTACAGCTGTATTCACAGCCTTCTGATCGTTGGGCTCATGAATAATAGTGAAAATCTCAGGGTTAACTCCGACTTCGGTTGAGCGGAGTTTAATAGCTGCTTCATCACCAATCATAATGGCTTCAGCAAAACCGTTTTCGACAGCTTTTGCAATAGCACCGATGGTGTTTGGATCCTGCGCGTATGCTACTGCAATGCGCTTTTTTATTCCTGAAGCAATAACATGCTCCACAAGCTGATCGAGTGATTGAATGGGTTGTTGCATATTCGTGGTTTTATGCATTCATAGCTGCCAGAGCAATAGAGTAGAGCTTGGTAAGGGTGGAGTCACCACGTGAAGAGAGTACACATGGCACTTTAGCTCCAACGACCATGGCGCCTAGTTCTGCACCTGCCAGCTTTGTATTTGTTTTATAGAATACGTTTCCTGCATCAATATTCGGGAAAAGCAGACAATCTGCATCACCTGCTACCTCACCGGTCAGTTTTTTAATCTGAGCACTCTCTTTATCAATAGCCACATCAAGTGCCAGCGGTCCGTCAATAAGTGCATTTTTAATCTGCCCGCGGTCACCCATTTTTGAGATTATCGATGCATCCACACAGGCTGACATTCCGGGAGATACCTGCTCGGTAGCAGCAATAATTGCTACTTTAGGTTGATCAATTCCTAATGCATGAGCCGTATTGATAAGGTAATTTGTTATGGCAACTTTCTGGTTAAGATCGGGATTTGGGATTATCGCCACATCACCCACAATCATGAGTTTATGGTAATTCGGGTTCTCCATAACAGTAACATGGCTTAATACTGCTTTTGGAGGCATTAATCCTGTCTCTTTGTTCAGGATAGCACGCATATATTTGTCGGTACTTACCAGGCCTTTCATGAGTATATCGCCTTCACCTTTATGGATCAGTTCCACCGCTTTTGCTGCTGCTTTCATATCGTTTGCTTCGTGCACGATGGTAAATTTAGTGCTGTCGATGCCTTCATTTTTGCACACTTCGAGAATTGCAGCTTCGTCGCCGACCAGTGTACCATCGATAATACCTTTATCAACAGCGGCATTAATAGCTCCAATGGAGTGAGAGTCGCAGGCGTAAGCACCTACCAGGCGTTTTTTAGGCTGACTTTTGAGCCTGTCAAACATTGCTTCCAGCTTTGTTATTGCCATAACAACAGATTGATTTTATTGGGTTTACATGTGATTGATTTCAATGGCGCAAAGGTAGCAAGAACCATTTAATCCACAAACGTTTGCGGAATTTGATTTTAAATAAAATGATCTGTTGTGGGAGAAGGTTTTTCGTTAAAGATAACTGAATTTAATTTTTGCAGAGATAATGAGGTTTACCGGGATTTCTCTGGAGAGACGCGATTAATCGCGTCTCTCCGGGATTCGTCTCTCCGGGATTCGTCTCTAGGGGTTAAATTATTTCGTATAAAAGTCAATCATTTTATTAATTGCCTCTGTGCAGGCCGGGCAAAAGATTTCTCCTCGGAAAGTATTCATGAGGCAATCCTGCACAGGACGGTAGATTCCTTTGGCGGAATACCCGCCGCCTTCAAACACGCCCAGGGTATTTTTATATTCCAATGTGGCGGGAGTTGGGATGGGAGTATCAGGGTCCATAAGGTGTTTCCATTTCTTGTCAAAGTCAACAAGTGTTGTGATATTGGGTTCCCACATCTCCACATCCAAAGGATAAAAATCGTTATAGCTGGTTGAAGAGTCGTAATATTCATCACCCAGACCGGCAAAGGCATGTCCGAATTCGTGCACAATGATTTTATCGGAGGCCTCGCTGCCTGTAACACTTACTGAATAGAAGTTATAGATTGCTCCTCCGCCATATTTGGATGTATTAACCAACACATAAATCTGATCATATGGTGCATTGGCAGCAAGATCCCTGATACTGTAATGGTCGGTAATCATATTGTAGCGCTCGGAGTCAAAGGTGTAGAAAGAAGTACTTAAAATAGTGTTGACATAAATGCTGTCGGCAGGAATGTCGGAGCCGCTCTCACGCGAAGGGGCCAGGATTCCCCGAATATTGAAATCGGATTTACGCGATTTATAGGGCTCGTAGGCGAATAGCGCATCTGCAAATTTCTGACAGTCAGCAATGAAGTCACCCATCTCATCTTTTGTATATCCATCGGGAAGAATTACAATATCCACACTTTTGGAAATATCCGTGTTTCCGATATGCGTATCGAAGGAGGGGTAGGGCATACGCAGCTCAGTGGTCACAAAATAGTCGGCAGGAGAATAACTTTTACGATACATCTCCTCAAAGTTGCCTTTTTTGTTTCTGTAATAGAGAACAATTTCTGCTTCATTTCTGGGAAGTGGCATCACAACGGATTCGAAAAAGCTGCGTGATATTTCTTTCGACTCAAGCGTAGTTTGCCACTCTCCGAAAAGAGAACTGTATCCACGACTATAGATGAGTTCACCGGAATTTTTATCAAAAACCTTGAAGAAATAGTTACCATATTCCATGGTATCGATAAGATTTGATTTTGTTCCACCCCAGAATGGTTCAATACGAAAGCCGTCAAAATAACATACGTGAGAATTGTGATTTCCGGCATGAACATAGTCGAGACGGAGAGTTTTGTTGTGGAAAGTTTGGTCGAATTGAGCGATTGTGGAAATGCTTAATAATAAAGCAAAAAAGAGAAGCCAGGATTTCATCGTTTTTTTTTGTAAAAATACATTTTCCTGAAAAAAAGCAGTTATTCTTTTGGGTTAAGGCAAAAAAAAATCCTGTTTTTAAACAGGATTTTTTTAATATCAGTAAAAAGCAAAATGATTATGCGATTTTTACATTTACTGCGTTCATGCCTTTCTGGCCCTGCTGCAAATCAAAAACTACTTCATCATTTTCTCTGATGTTGTCAATTAAACCTGATGAATGCACAAAGTATTCTTTTACTGAATCTGCATCCTTAATAAAACCAAAACCTTTAGTTTCGTTGAAAAATTTTACTGTTCCTTTATTCATGATATAAACTTAAATTAATGTACGCAATGTGTTTCTTATTGAAATTGCGTGTTGAATTATAAATTGAAAATACTAATATGATCTTCTGTTACCACCACCTCTGTGACGATCATTACCTCTGTCGTTTCTTGGTCTGGCAATGTTAACTGTAAGTGTTTTGCCTTCAAAATCAGAGTTGTTTAACTCTTCAATAGCCTTATTTCCTTCGTCATCATTGATCATCTCAACGAAACCAAAACCACGTGACATGCCGGTATCTCTGTCTTTAACAATATTTGCAGAAGAGACTTCGCCATAACCTGCAAACAGATCTTCTAAGCTTTCACTTGTAGTGTCGTAGCTTAAATTTGAAATGTAGATATTCATTTTTTATTTATTTATGTTAACTGATAAAAACTGATCAATAAGCTGATCGTTTTTTAATTACTTTTCATCGCCTGCTGTGATTCAAAACAGATATTTATTTAAATCTGCAAATTATTACAGCATACATGTTTTAAAAACATCACGAATAGCAAAAGCCATTAATCGCAATCTTTTTGTCCAAACAAGAAAGTTGATGTTGAAATCAATGTGACGATGAGAAGGATCGCAAATGGAAAGCGAAACAAAGCATTGTTAACGAGGATTCAATAAAAACCTGATTGTTAAGGCGGCAAAGATATGAAAAATATTAATACACAATGAGTTGTAGTGTTATTTTATTTCGAATATCAATATTTGCCAGATATTGATTGATTGTGTAATAGGTGTAGATTGGTTTTCTGAGAATGAAAAAACCCGGACCAGTGAGTGATCCGGGCAGGAAAGCGACAGGATAACGTGCCGTTTTTACACCACGTTAAAATTTTCCAAATTTCAGGCTGAAATAACCTGATATGTTTCTTAAAGCATCTTTACTTACTGCAATGTCGTCGTTGTTCTGCATCTGAATATCATCTGTTATGCGGTATGTTGCTCCAAGGCTGATACGCATAAATTTCACAACAGTCATATCGAGTTCCAGTCCGGGTTCTACAACAAAGAATGTATCACAGTCATCGTGGTATTCATAATATCCATGCTCCCAGGGGTCATTAAAGTAATCTTCATTCCATGCAAAGATGCCTCCGGCACCAATTGTAATGGGAACAGAAAAGTGTATAGGGCTTTTAGCAAAGAATATTGGCTCCATATATATGCCGCCGTATCCTCCGGTAAGATAGAAATTATCGTCAGCAATATCATTATAGTGATCCATGTCGGTAACAAATCCTGTGGATGTTACACCAAGGGCAAAGCTATGATTGATAACCCATGCCAGACGAACGCCGGTAAGAAAGGCATCCTTATCTTCAATAGGTGTGTATCCGAAGTTTAATCCTGCATAAAATCCATTGCTGATGTTCTTGTTTCCGGCAAGGGTGCGGATTTCATTGTTGTCGTATTCTACTTCCTGAGCCTGTGCTGATACAATTCCAATACCCAGAAGTATGCTGAAAAGAATGAGTGCTTTTTTCATTGAATGTATTATTTGAAGAATAAGTAAAATCATGATTATTTACTAACAGGGATTATGGCGCCGGTTCCGGTAATAGTTGCATCTATTGAAGGTTCACCTGTATAATATATACTGCCTGAACCTGTAATGTTGATGTCAAGGTTGTCAATTACCCACAAGTACATATTTCCGGTGCCGCTGATTTTTGCCTTACAGTCGTTTACTTTGAGGTCGTATGCGTTAAAGCGACCTGAGCCTGATATTGACAGTTCCGCGTCATCGGCAATACCCCAGAGTTCTGCATCACCGCTTCCGCTGATACTTAATTCCAGGTCGTAGGTATCAATTCCCAGGGCCACATCACCACTGCCTGAAATATTTAGTTCAAAGGATTCATTCACAAGGTTCTCGCAGTAAAAATCACCACTGCCTGAAAGTGAATACTCTTTTAGGTCGGGCGCATATACGCGGACCACAATTCGGTAGTTGTTGCGCAGATTGCGGTGGTCGTAAACAGAAATTTCCAGCCGGCTGTTCTTTACTGATGTTTCAATATATGGTATAAGGTTGGATTCAGCTTCGATTTTAACTTCATAATAATCAGACGGAATATACTCCACATCCATAAATCCTTCAAGGGAAATTTTGTCAAAATTATTAATGTCGCGGGTTTCAGTTATCAGGTCGTAGTTTCCTGTTATTGATACCGTACGGTAGCAGCTACTTGTAAATGCCAGAACAGAAAAGAGCATAAGGATAACGGAAAAAGATTTTAATGTCTTCTTTTTCATAATATTAAAGTTTTTAAATTTCTATAAGTAATGACGTAATATATCTCCTGGCGTTGCAGGGAGAAGCAAAAAAAATTACAGAATTTTGAAAGAGCCAGATTTTAGATCAACACGAATCCTGGAGTTCACATTTTTGCCCTGGAATCCGGATACTTTTACTACTCCCTCATCTTTGTTAAGCAATTCAGTATTTGTTACTTCCACAAATCCTGAGATAGTAACATCAGATTCTTTGGTGTGGATAAGCTCCAGGTCGAATTGTGACTCTTTGCTTACCATAAGTGAGAGGTCGGTATACTGCGATGTAAGGTCAATAAGCTTAAAATTTTCGGGTACCTGATCAATTTCAAGGCCGCCATATTCGGTTTTCATTATCAGCTCTTTATCAAGAACACGGAGATAGATTTCTGAGAATGAGAGGTCACCTGTGATTCGTGAAATGTTTTTGATGTTTATCTTGTCTCGTCTCGAATTAATATCAATTTCCACTGCATCATCAATTTCAATTTCTGATGATCTGGATTCAATCATGAGTTTATCAGCTTTACGAATTTCTGCATTGGCATAGTTAAATTCGATATTGGCATTTTTCAGTTCTTTGACAGCAAAGTCACCAAATTCAAGATCAGCCCTGACAACACCAGTAAGTGCATTTGCCCGCAGGTCGCCATTGGAGATGTTAAGAATAAGTTTTCCGGTGAGGTTTGTGGTATAAACATTACCGTATTTATTATCGATTGTAAGTTCTGCGGATTCCGGTAAATATATCGTATAGTCGATTTGTGCATTTGAATGGCTGAAAAGGCTGGTGGCCATATCTGTTAATTCAGCGAGGAACTTGCTTTTCTGGTTTTTGAAAACGGTTCTTGTAATGACAAAGTATTCGTTTGCGGTGAAATCAAAGTCAATGGACTTGAAAGTTTTGTCAAGGCGATCCATTTTCGAGCTTGTCACTTCGAGGTGGATTTCAAATTTCACTGAATCCTTCTCCCAGGGGATAATATTGATATTTCCGTATTTGTTTTCCACCTGGATAGTGGTCATCTTTTTTATGGGGAAAGTGCGTGTGACGTCGAGGCTTTTCTCGAATGTTTGTGCCAAAGATCCTGCTGAGAGTGCGAGAATCAGGGTGGCTGCCAAGAGTAAGGATTTATAATTCATAGCTGATGGATTCTTTTTTGTTAGTGTTACTTTTTTCTTCCAGTTGTTGCAGAATCTCTTCCAGGATATCGAGTTTCAGTCGATAATTCTGAATCATAGCTTCAACGATTTCCTGGTTTGCTGCGTTGTCGCCGAGGTCATCTTTCAACTCTTTATACACGGCATCGAGTTGCTCAAGGTCTGTATTGACAGATTCTATGATTCCGGGGTTATTTGATGCGAAAGATGCGATTCTGTGTTTGTTATGTGTAATGCGTGCATTGTAGAATGCTTCAGCTTCTTTCAGCTCTTTTATGATCTCGAGGCTTTGATCATCGATATTGGCTACCTGATCGTTGTGGTCGCGAAGGTCGTTTAGGAACCATGCGGAAGCAAAAATCAGGATTGCTGCTGCGGCGCGCACCGACCATCTCGCTATTTTTTTGTACAGCGGTATGGTAACTTGTTCGTCGGCTTCAAAGGCAATACCTTCGAATAAATCTGCGGGTGGTTCAACATTGTTGAATTCCTGCCTGTTGTCGATAATATATTTCTCCAGTGAGTCCATAATAGTTCTTTTTAAGCCTGAAACTCCAATTCATTGAAAGCAATTACATCTTTGATTTTCTTCCTGGCGCGCAGATACTGCGACCGGGATGTAGCCTCATTAATACCCAGGAAGGAGGCGATTTCGCCATGGTCAAGACCTTCGAGCAGATACATGTTGAAGATCATTCTGCTCCCTTCAGGAAGAACACTCATGGCTTCTTTAATTTTTTCCACCGAAAGTTTTGACTCTTCCAATTCAGGTTCCTCTTCCCTGTCATCAAAATGATTCATATCATCAAAGAACTGTAAATCAGCTTTTCGTCTTCTGATTTCGCTAATACAGGTGTTTATAACGATTCTTTTGAGCCAGGCGCCGAAGCTTGATTCAAAGCGGTAGGAGTGGATCCTCAGAAAGGCGTATGAAAAAGCCTCCTGCAACATGTCTTTGGCATCCTCCGCATCGTTCATAAACCGGATACAAACGTTAAACATTGCTTTGGAATACAGATCATATACCTTCCGGAATGCTTTCCTTTCGCCTTTCTGGCAGGAAATCACCAAATCCCTGTGAATCATGTTTATTGTTTGTGTCACTGTCCTGTTACTTTCTGAGCTAATGACGGCATAAATTCTGTAACGTTGCAAAAAATGATACCGCAAAACCGAAAATTATAAAAAATCCGTATATCTTTGCTCAAAACAGCGTCTTATGGAAAGTTATTCTTTACTGTCAGCGCTCTCAACCAGGGTATTCCGAAATGTTAAAAACCGCGATGAGTTCGTGGGTTAAGATCCGTATTACCGGATAATCTGATCAAAAACCAGTTTTCTTATTTATTAAAATTAACAGTTATGGAATTACCATTCTCAGAATCGTATAAAATAAAAATGGTTGAACCTGTTCGCAGAACTACACGCGAAGAGCGTTTAAAGTGGATAGATGAGGCTCAGTATAACCTCTTTAAACTGAAAAGTGATTATGTTTTTATCGACCTTCTCACAGACTCCGGTACCGGAGCAATGAGTGATAAGCAATGGTCGGAAATGATGCTCGGCGATGAAAGCTACGCCGGAGCACGTTCTTATACAAAACTTAAGGATACCATCGAAGAGATTCTTGGATTTCCCTATTTTCTTCCAACACATCAGGGTCGCGCTGCCGAAAATGTGCTCTTTTCCACTTTAGTGAAAGAGGGTCATATCATTCCAGGAAACTCGCACTTCGACACCACGAAAGGTCATATCGAATTCAGGAAGGCAACAGCAATTGACTGTACAATCGACGAAGCTTTTGATACTACCCTCGATCATCCTTTTAAAGGTAATGTAGATCTTGTAAAATTGGAGAAAGTTTATAAGGAATATGGCAAGGAAAAGATACCGTTTACTGTAGTTACCGTTACCTGCAACTCTTCGGGAGGACAACCTGTAAGCATGGCTAACCTTAAAGCCGTATATGAGCTTTCGCAAAAATATGGCATCGCTGTTCTTTTCGACTCAGCAAGGTTTGCTGAAAATGCCTATTTCATTAAGATTCGTGAAGAGGGTTATGCTGAAAAATCTATTAAAGAGATTGTGCGCGAGATGTATCAGTATGCTGATATGATGACCATGAGCAGCAAGAAGGATGCTATTGTGAATATGGGCGGTTTTATTGGCCTGAAAGATCAGGAACTATATAGGCAGGCCTGCACCTTTAATATTATGTTTGAAGGATTTGTGACTTACGGCGGAATGTCTGGTCGTGATATGAATGCGCTGGCACAGGGACTTCGCGAAGGAACAGAGTTCGATTATCTCGAAACCCGCATAAAGCAGGTGCAGTATCTGGGTGATAAATTACGTGAATACGGCATTCCGGTACAGTATCCTATTGGCGGCCATGCTGTATTTGTGGATGCAAAAAAATTCCTCCCCCATGTTCCCAAAGAGCAGTGCCAGGCACAAACACTGGGTGTGGAGCTTTATATTGAAGGTGGGATCAGAGGTGTTGAAATTGGAACTTTGCTGGCCGACCGTGATCCGGTTACCAGAGAAAACCGTTACCCTGAGCTGGAACTTTTACGCCTTGCGATTCCCCGCAGAGTTTACACCAACAACCATATGGATTATATCGCTGCAGCCCTGAAGAACGTCTGGGATCGTCGCGAATCCATAACTTCAGGTTATAACATTACATGGGAAGCACCTATTATGCGTCACTTTACCGTGGAGCTTGAAAAAGCATAGTTTCTGTATTTGCAGTAAAGCATAGAAGCTAAATATTTACTATATTTGAACCCATAGCAGTACCGGATTGTTGATTCGGTACTGTTTTGTATATCAGGTTGTTATTATGGATAAAAAAAAGAAAGAGCGTCGATATTCGCGGATTTATGACCAGATCGCCGGGTTATTAAATAAAACTGAAGACCGCATGGCGCGTATGGCTACGATTACTGCGGTGCTTCATCAGAAAATGGAATACTTTTTCTGGACCGGCTTTTATACCATTCGCAATAATGAGATGACGGTAATGTCGTATCAGGGACCGGTGGCATGTCAGATTCTGGCACGTGACAGCGGTGTGTGCTGGGCAGCATATAATCAAAAGGAGACTGTAATAGTAGAAGATGTGGAACAGTTTCCCGGGCATATTGCCTGTGATTCGCGATCTAAATCTGAGATTGTAATCCCTCTTTTTGATAATACCGGAGCTATATACGGCGTTTTTGATATTGACAGTACAGAGTTATCCTCTTTTGATGAAGTGGATAAACACTGGCTGGAAAAGATTGCATGTTTAATTGATCATCCTGAAGAAACGGGATTATAAGAGTTATATGAAGATTTACCCTGTACCAATGGTTCCCGGCCCTACATCTGTGCCGGAAAGAGTTTTGCGCGCTGCAATGATAAATTACGGCTCCGCTGATCTGGAACCTGAATTTTTCACACATTATCTGGCAACAGAAAAAAAACTGCAACAACTGCTTGGAACACAAAACCGTGTGGTGGTTCAAACCGGAGAAGGTATGCTGGCGCTGTGGAGCGCACTGAAGAGTACACTGCAACCCGGCGATAAAGTGCTGGCAGTATCCTCCGGGATTTTTGGTACCGGAATTGGCGAGATGGCGAAATCCATTGGCTGTGAGGTGCGCACAATAAAGCACGATTACAACGGTGCGGCCAATAACTTTGAAGAAATTGAGCGGCAGGTGCAGGAGTTCCGTCCCAAGATGATTACAGCCGTTCATTGTGAAACGCCTTCCGGTGTTATGAACCCACTACAGGAACTTGGTGAGCTAAAGCAAAAGTACAACGTACCGTTGCTCTATGTTGATGCTGTTGCTTCTGTAGGTGGAGAATATGTTGAAGTCGATAAACACCACATTGACCTTTGTCTTGGAGGGTCACAGAAAGTGCTGTCAGCGCCCGCAAACAGTGCGTTTCTCAGTGTGAGCGAACAAGCCTGGAATGTGGCAGAGAAAATTGGCTATGTGGGTTATGACGCCTTGTTGCCATTCCGCGAAGCTCCTGAAAAGAGATACTTTCCGTATTCTCCCAGCTGGGTCAATCTGGAACAACTTTCTGAAGCAGCATCCATCATTCTTGAAGATGGATTGGATGATACCATCCGTCGACACAGATATAATGCAGCAAAGGTGCTTTCCAATATGAAAGCTATGGGATATCGTCCTTTCGTGGAGGAATCGGAATTTGCTGCTTCAACAGTTAGTGCTTTTTATATTCCTGAGGGAATGGAATGGGATAGCTTTGATAAATCATTACGGCAGAAGGGTCTCGCTGTTGGTGGCAGCTACGGTGAGCTTGCGGGAAAGATTTTCCGCCTCGGGCATATGGGATCACAGTCGGATACTACGCTTATTGACCAGGCGCTGGAAATTTTGCAACAGGTGCCTCACTAAAATTTATAGTATGAGTTTTTCACTTCAGATGGTTGTAATTGCAGCACTTTGTACAGTTCCGTTTTCTTATGGCATGACGAGCAACGTTTTTCGCTGCACAAGCCGCAAAGAAGATTTTCAGATTAGTGGCAGTATGGCTCTTTTTCAGGGTGTACTGGTGCTTTTGGGAATGGCTCTTGGGCGCTGGATAATTGGTTTTGCAGGATCTATGGGTTTTGCTCTCGGAGTAGGAACCATGGCACTGGTAGGCATGCGGATGATTCTTGAAAACCGCAAGGGTGATCCTGATGACAGAGCATATAAACTTGATGACAAGGTGATGATTCTTGCAATGTCGCTGGCAGCATCTATTAACAGTTTTATTCTCGCTATCGGTTTACCTGCTTTTGTGGAAAAAATACCACTTTTTAGTCTTTTGGTGCTGGCAGGGAGTTTTCTTTTTACCTTTGCAGGGATAATTACCGGAAAGCGCAGCGGAAATTATAAGCTGGCGAAATATGCAGTGATAGCAGGTGGAACAGCAATTATCTGTGTGGCGGCTTTTCAGGTTTATGAGGCTTACTTTGCTTAAAATATTATGTTATGATAAAAAAGTTACTTCTATTTTGTGTTGTGGCAATGCTCTCAGTGGTGGGTTTTGCACAAATCCCAACCGGATATTACGACGGTACCGAAAACCTGAGCGGCGATGCGCTGAAAGCTGTATTGCATGATATTATTGATAATCATCAGGAGTACAGTTATGATGATTTACGTGATTTTATTCTGAGTAATACCGATGAAGATCCTGATAATTCAGATAATGTAATACTGTTGTATACCGGACGTTCACAGGCGAAGAGCACTTTTGGCGGTGGTCCTGACGACTGGAACCGCGAGCATGTATGGGCCAAGTCACATGGCGATTTCGGTAATTACCCTCCGTGTGGTACCGACGCACACCACATCCGTCCTACTGATGCCAGTGTAAACTCTTCCCGCGGTAACAAGGACTTCGATAATGGCGGAACTCCGCATCCCGAGGCAACAGGTTGTAAATCAGACAGTGACAGCTGGGAGCCCCGCGATGAGGTGAAAGGTGATGTGGCACGAATGTTATTCTACATGGCGGTACGATACGAAGGCGATAACGGTGAACTTGATCTTGAGGTAGTAGATGCTGTAAATACATATCCCAATCCGGAGCACGGAAAGCTTTCAGCATTGCTGGAGTGGCATGAGCAGGATCCTCCCGATGATTTCGAAATTCACCGTAATGAAGTGATATATTCCTATCAGCAAAATCGTAATCCTTTTATCGATCATCCTGAATTTGTGGCTAAAATATTTGGCCCTTCTGCATCAATTGAAGAAGAAGGTTACGACCCTGTAAAGGCATGGTTTGCAAATGGGATTATCAGTGTTGAATACACCGAAAGGAACAGCACAATAGATCTGTATGACCTTTGCGGTGCACAACGCGGACACTGGATCTCTACCTCCACGGAAGAGCAGATTAATGCTGACAACCTTCACCGTGGCATGTATATTCTCGTGATTACGGATGAGAAAAATGGCAGAAGATATTCAGAAAAGATTATCGTAAAATAATGATCTCCCGGGATCCTGAACTGGAAAAGGCGTTGCTGGATTTCGCTCCCGGAGTTACCAAGGAGAGCATTAT
>PKSY01000347.1 GCA_002869405.1 Marinilabiliales bacterium | reverse complement strand
GGAAATACTTTCGTGGATTGTATTGCAGGCAATAATGGCGGAGCTCTTAATATTATTGCCGGGACTTTCTCCGGAAGTTTATCTGTTACAGGGAATTCGGAAAATCCGCAGTCATTTACATCCTGCCGCGCAGAAAATGGTCATGGCGGAGCATTGTTTGTTAATTGCCAGAATATGCAGGGAGGCCTGCTGGTGCATGGCGAAAATCCTAATAATCAGATTTTTGATGATTGTACTGCACCTTCCGGAAGTGGCGGAGCTATATATATTCTTGGATCAAATGCATCCAATGCGGATTCTGTTTACGTCGTCGGGAATAACATCCTTAACTGTCATGCGGGTGATGGTAATGGTGGTTTTCTCTCTTTGAGTGGTAACTCCTGTAATAATATAATTATTTCAAACCAACAGATTTCAGATTGTCATGCTTCAAATGATGGTGGTGCATTATTTCTGAATATTGATGATATTCTTGGCGATATTTATATCTCCGGAGCAACTATTCAACAGTCCTTTGCATCCTGTACTGCCGGTCAAAACGGAGGTGCCATATACATAAATGGTGAAGCTTCTGCCAATAAACAGATAACGTTATTAAATAATCGTATTGAAGGTGCATCCGCAACAAATGGAATGGGTGGTTGGCTCTATTGCAATCTTACAACTCCCGGTTCAACAGGAACAATTTCAAAACTCAATATTGAAGATCTCATTTCCGATGAATCTTCTAAAGGTGAAATGAATATGAGTTCCGGCGATGGCGGACTGATATATCTTAAAATCGATTCACTAAATGCACCTTTGCAACTACTGAATAATCAAATTTCCGACTGCGAATCTGTTTCAGGAAATGGTGGTTTAATGTTTCTGGAATCCAATGTTCTTGGTGATATTCAAATGCTCGACAATAAGATTGAAAATTGTTCTTCCGGTGAAGATGGTGGTGCTTTTTTCTTCAGAGCCGAAATGCTTTCCGGAACCATTAATATCTCAAAAGATGAAGGCACTCAAATGTTTTCCGATTGTTATGCCGCCGGTAATGGAGGTGCAATTGCATTCGATTGTTTGATTCAAAACACGGAAAATCCTGTAAATATCTCAAACAATAATATTACAAATTGTGCTGCTGCCGGAAAAGGTGGCTGGCTTAACGCAAGTAAAAGTCAAAATGCTGTTATTAATGGATTAAACTTAACGGAAAACAGTGTTTCCGGTTCCGGTAGTTTGTCGGCAGGTCTTTCAGGTGGATTCCTTAATCTTGAAGTCGATGATATTACAGGCGATATAACAGTTTCAGAGAACGAATTTATGGGATTGACCAGTGGTGCCGACGGAGGAGCCATTGCAATTTCCGGAGAATCATTTGAAAGCATTAATGTTATCAATAATCAGGTAATTGAAAATTGTGAAGCAACCGGAAATGGTGGTTTTCTGGCTGTCTCATCTGATTTTATAAATGGCGGAATAGCAATTCAGGGTAATCAGGATGTTATACAGCAATTTATTTCCAATGAATCCGGCGGGCACGGTGGAAGTATCTACATTTATGGTACTCTTGCCAGTCCTGAAATCCCACTCGAAATTTTTAAGAATAGCATTTCCGGCGGTGGTGCTACAGGAGAAAACTCATCCGGTGGTTGGCTTTACCTGAACCTTAGCCCTGAAAATTCAAATACTGAAATTGTTCGTGTTGAAATATCTGATAATGAAATTCTTGCTGATGCAACCGGTAACAACCTGATGGCTAATAATCACGGCGGTGCGATACTGCTTGATATTGACAGAATTGTTCAGGGAATTGATATAAATAACAACGCTATCAGTAATGTTATTGCTGAAAATGGAAATGGCGGATTTATCGCATTGACACTGAAAGAATCCGGCGGCCTGAATGTGACCGGAAATAGTATCGCGTTATCATCTTCCGGGAATGACGGTGGATTTCTTTACCTCAGGAGTGAAGAAGGAGTGATGGGTGATATCTATTTTGCCAATAGCACTGATCAACAGCAATCATTTAATTCTTGTACTGCCGGAAATCATGGTGGTGTATTTTATCTCGATGCGCCGTCCCTGAACGGAACATTCAGCGTAGGTGGTGATGAAGAATCTTACCAGCTGTTTTCTGGCTGTGAAGCCGGAATTAATGGAGGTAGTATATTCATTGATGCTGCGTGGGAACTTTCCGGAACTGATTTGATTTTTAATTATAATCAGGTCACCGGTGGAAAAGCAAACACCGGCAGCGGTGGTTGGTTATATCTCGTGAATCGTGATGCAGCCAAACGAAGTCCTGTAAGAAATATGAATGTATCAGATAATATGATATCCGGAATGAGAGCCGGTGATCAGGGTGGGTTTATTTATTCTGAACTTCCTTCTGTAGATCAGGAGTTTTTGATTTCTAATAACCAAATTTCTGATTGTATTGCTGAAAATGATGGCGGTGCCTTTGCCATACAATGCAATGCAATTAATGAGCTTGCGATTTCGGATAATATTTTTGAAAAGGGTGAATCTCTAAATGGTAATGGTGGAGTATTTGCATTTTTAAATCCGGTAACTCAATATAACTCATTGAAATTGAACGGAAACAATTTAAATAGTAGTGGATCAACCATTACAAAATCAAATTCTGATGGTGGATTTCTCTATTTGCAGGGTGATATTATATCTTCAGCAATTGAGATTTCAGATAATACCCTCCTCAATGCAGAGGCCGGTGGTAACGGAGGTGTTTTCTCCTTTGATCTGAGCACTGCTTCAGGCCTTACAATTACAGGAAACTCAATAATTAATAATAGTGCTGATAATGGTGGGTTTATGAATCTTTCTGTTCAGGAACACTTTAGCGGAGACATTATTCTTTCCGGGCCTGAGTCAGCACAGGTGTTTGAAGATTGCGATGCTCTTGGAAACGGTGGAGTGATTCATCTGTTATTGCCGGAATTGGAAGGCTCTGTTTTTCTTGAGAAAGATTTAAATCCCGATGTCCCGGAATACAAAAATTGCAATGCCGGTGGATTCGGTGGTGTTCTCTTTCTTGAAACTGAGCAAATGAACTCATTTTACATAACAGAGAATCTGTTTTCAGATGTAAGTGCCGGAACAGGCGGTGGAATTTATCTCAATGCCGGTCAGATGGATCTATTCTCTGTGAATAATAGTATTGTTAATACTGCTTTCGCAGATAATGGCTCGGGTGGACTGATCTGTGTTTCTGTGAATCAGGGTAATCTGTTTGCTGCACAAGAGAACCATTTCATGGGATGTCATGCATCTCATAGGGGAGGCGTGATTGCAGTAACAGGTGCTTTTTCTGAAACTGTTTTAATCGCTGATAATATTGTTGCCGATTGTTATTCCGGTGTTGCAGGTGGAGCATACTCATTTGGATCTCAGGAAACAGGGTTCTCCGGTGATCTTGATATCTCAAATGATAGTTTTTCAAATGTCTATTCCTGGACTGACGGTATTGACTCCGGATTTGGTGGCGCTGTATCAATTTTTGGTATTGAGAACAGCAATAATATGTCTGTTTCCGGATGTGATTTTGAACATAGTATCTCAGGTTTGAAATCATTTGCCGGTGGAGCTCTTTACGCTCAGAATATTAATGAACTGGAGGTTGTGGAATCGAATTTTGAAAACCTCTCGAGCTTTAATGACGGAGGTTCCATATACCTCACTATGGTGAATAATGTTGTTTTAAGTCGTGATACAATACTCTATTCGGGTTCTGAAAACGGAAGCGGAGGTGCTCTGTATGCATATTCCGGGAGTTCAATAGCCATTGATGGTTCATTGGTGTCATTTTCGAATGCCGGATTACATGGCGGTGCAGTCAGAATAGATTCTTTTGATGATATCTCTGTTGGTACTTCCGAATCTAACTCTTTCTTCTATAATACTTCCCAACGAAACGGCGCTGCACTCTATTTTAATAATCCAACCGCTTCTCTGGAGATTGAAGGAAACGTATTCTCACATAATGGTAATAATGAAATTGGTGGTGGTGTGTATATTCATAACATGGAAAACAGCTTTGTCTCCGGTATTAAAGAGAATTATTTTCTCTTTAATGAAAGTGAATACAACGGTGCTGCCATTGCCTATGTGAATGATGATACCGGTAGTCTCGGCTCAGCTATTTCAAGTGTTGATAATGTGTTCTTACTGAATAAACTTCTGGATGATGCATCCACAGGTGGTGCTGTATTCCTTTCCGGAAATTCAAGTGATATGATGACATCGCTGGAAAACAGATATCTGGGGAATTATGCAGGGAAAGATGGGGGTGCTATCCGAATGTCGGGTGTGAATTATACAGGTACAAAAGATATCTTCGTGGAAAATAATCTGGGTGATTCAGTGAACCTCGACAGGCAGGGGATGGCTCTTTATTCAGAGTTATCAGGAGATGACCAGTTCAGGATCTTCAATAATGCAATATATCGTAGTGATGATTTTGGGAACTTCAAGCAGCGATATAATCTCTTTATAGATAATTCGAATTCTTCACTGTCGCAGAACAGCCTCATTCAGAATAGTACCTTTTATAATCTGTTTAATGGTCTTTCTGTAAGTGAAAACGGAAGCCCTGAAACCGTTGAGGTTAACAGCGTGCTCTTCTACCATTATGATATTGCCAAAAACCGTGATGTTGATCATATTGGTGCTCCGGTAATCGTGAACTACTCTTTCACGCAGCGTCAGACTGATTTCTCACCACAGTCTCAGGGAAACATTACCGAATATGGTGACCCCGATATTATGCCGGGCACTTTTATCCTGGATGAAACATCCCGTTGCCTGAAT
>PKSY01000291.1 GCA_002869405.1 Marinilabiliales bacterium | reverse complement strand
TCTTTCCAATAATGGTAAACTGCAGTATATCCAGGGCCATGTTGTTGATGGCGTTGTTGTTAATGAGTTGACCACCAGAAAGTATAACCTGAAATATATTGAGGTTCCAATTACTTTAAAGATGAAAACCAACCAGTTTGGTGCAATGAAGTATTTCGGACAAATTGGTTTTGGGCCGGCGTTCAGAGTATCAGCTAAAGGTGAAGATTCCTATGGCGCTTTTGTGGAAGATGTAGATATCAGTGATGATATAAATCTTTTCCAGGCAGGGCTTATTTTTGGGTTAGGTACTGAATATTACATCGATAAATCAACGGCTATTAGTGGAAGCCTGGTTTTCCGTAATGGATTTACAGATCTGCTTGGTGCTGAGAACGAGGCTTATGTCCCTGCCGTAAAAGAAAAGGCAACTCCGTTTACTGTACAACTCTGTATTGGAGTAATATTCTAAAACACTTTTACCATGCGTATTGCACTGGCTCAGATTAACTATCACATAGGTAATTTTGAGCAGAATACCCATAAAATATCGGATGCTATTCACCGGGCTAAAGCACTCCACGCTGACCTGATTGTTTTTTCGGAACTGGCAATATCAGGCTACCCGCCAAGGGATTTTCTGGAGTTTGATGATTTTGTCCGTAAATGTCATTTCTCACTTGAAGAAGTAGCTGTGCATTGTACCGGTATTACTGCAATAGTTGGGTTGCCGGTAAAAAACAGTGCTGAGAGAGGTAAAAAGCTTTTTAATGCCGCTGCAATTCTTCAGAATGGTACTGTTTCCGGATACAGGAATAAGACCCTTTTGCCTACCTATGATATTTTTGATGAGTACCGCTATTTTGAACCTAATCAGGTTTTTGAAACTGTAGCGATTGGAAATCATAAAATTGCGCTTACGATTTGTGAGGATCTTTGGGATCTGGATGATGACCGGCTTTACAGTAATGGCCCCATGAAGTTTCTTGAGAAGCAAAATCCGGATCTTATTGTCAATATTGCCGCAAGTCCCTATAGTTATCCGCAACCGGAGCGGCGGAAAAATGTGCTGAAAAGCAATGTGAGCACGTACGAACTGCCGCTGGTGTATGTGAATCATGTGGGAGCACAAACAGAGTTGCTTTTTGACGGGAGCTCAATGGTAATAGGTAAATCGGGAAATGTTTTCTCTTTGGATGAGTTTGAGGAGGATTTTGCTGTTTTCGATCTTGATGCAGAAGGTGAATTTTCCGGTGTAGAATATACGCAGCATGAGCGGAATCAGAGTGAGATTGCTTCAGTTCATGATGCACTGGTAATGGGTGTACGGAACTATTTCGGGAAGCTGGGCTTTTCAAAAGCGGTCTTAGGATTGTCAGGAGGCATAGATTCCGCAGTGACAATGGTTATTGCTGCGGAGGCTCTGGGTGCGGAGAATGTGCTCGGCGTATTACTGCCTTCACAGTTCAGCACGGGTCACTCGGTGGATGATGCCCGTGCACTGGCAGAGAACCTGAAGAGTCCTTATAAGATTATTCCCATAAAGGAGATATACGACGCTTTTGAAAAGGAATTGCAACCACATTTCGAAGGGCTTCCGTTCAATATTGCCGAAGAGAACATTCAGGCTCGTGCCCGGGCTGTACTGCTGATGGCAATATCCAATAAATTCGGTCATATACTGTTGAATACCAGTAATAAGAGTGAAGCTGCCGTGGGATACGGAACTTTATATGGTGACATGTGCGGCGGTTTATCGGTTCTTGGGGATGTATATAAGACAAAGGTCTTTGAGCTGGCGCGATATATGAACCGAGACAGAGAGGTGATACCATGGAACACCATCACCAAGCCACCTTCTGCAGAGCTGCGCCCCGACCAGTATGACTCTGACTCCTTGCCGGAATACGACATCCTTGATGAGGTGCTGTTTCAATATATTGAAAACCGAAAAGGGCCTGATGAGATCATCACCATGGGCTTTGATGAGGCGTTGGTAAAACGGATTTTGAGGATGGTAAATTTTAATGAGTATAAGCGTTATCAGACCCCACCGATTCTGCGTGTTACCGGCAAGGCTTTTGGCATGGGAAGAAGGATGCCGATAGTGGCGAAGTATCTTGGATAAGGCAATACTCTAAACCCGTGACAATTTTGCAGAGTAAAGCCGCACGGTCGTGCGGCTCTACACGGGAAACGATACAATAACGGCGTCCTGTTTATAGACGGGACGCCGTTTTTATCATTATGAAACTGTATTGTTTTTTTATGCTTCCTCAACAGCTTTGATTTCAGGAAGTGCTTTTACCATGGCTTTTTCAATGCCGTCTTTTAGTGTCATCCTGCTGTACGGGCAGGAGCCACATGCTCCCTGAAGCTTTACAAGTACAATATTGTCGTCTGTCAGTTTTACGAACTCCAGATCACCACCATCCTGCTGCAGGTATGGACGAATCTGATTCAGTACGTTCATGACTTTAGTTTCCAGTTCCTGGTTTGCCATAATGTTATATCCTTTGTTTTATTAATATTTATGCGTGTTCGCAGCCCTCGGCGTCAGGGTTGATCTCAACCTTCTTTGTGGGACGGAGGACTGTATTTCTGATATTAAGCTGTGTGAAGAGGTTTTCTGTAACTTCTTCAAAGGCTTTGCTTACAGGATGATTCTCTTCCAGGGAAATTGGTTTTCCGTTGTCGCCGGAATCACAAATGCCCTGTACCAACGGGATTTCACCTAACAATGCCACATGCGCTTCTTCAGCAAGACGTTTTCCTCCCTCTTTTCCGAAAATATAATATTTGTTTTCCGGCAGTTCCTCAGGAGTAAAGTAAGCCATATTCTCGATAAGTCCGAGGATTGGTACTTTTATCGCATTGGATTTGAACATTCCGAAGGCTTTTCTGGCATCTGCCAGCGCGACTTCCTGTGGAGTGGAAACGATTACCACACCTGTAACGGCGAGTGACTGCACAAGAGTGAGGTGAATATCTCCCGTTCCCGGAGGAAGGTCGATGACCACATAGTCGAGAGCTCCCCATTCGGCATCGCGGAAGAGTTGTGTCAGTGCACCGCTGGCCATGGGTCCGCGCCACAGTAATGCCTGGTTGGGATCCACAAAAAATCCTATGGAGAGCACCTTGATGCCGTACTTCTCTATAGGCATGATAATTTGTTTGCCATTCTCCTCTTTAATATGAGGTTTAACGTCTACAAGGTCGAACATTAAAGGAACGCTGGGACCGTAGATATCGGCATCGATAAGTCCAACTGAAGCGCCTGTTTTTGCCAGTGAGATGGCCAGGTTTGCCGCAACAGTAGATTTTCCCACACCACCCTTACCGGAGGCAACGGCGATGATGTTTTTTACGTCCGGCAGAAACTTTTCCTGTTCCTGTGCCGGTTGATTATGTTGATGACTCATTGTTAAATAAATTTATCGTGTAGTGCTCCCCCGTATGGAGCTTAATTAACGGGCTGCAAAGGTATTATAATTTTTAGAATATGGATGTTAATCCATGAGTTCATATGATGAGATCTGAACGGGAGTGTCGAGCGATCGAAGGATTTTTTCCTGCAGGATTCCCTCCCGGGCGTCATGGTCGTAGCCGAAGGTAGAACGCACGCCGTAGGAAACAAAATGCACAGCTCTGTCGAGGGCAATGGGCAGCGAGTCGCCCTGCAGCAAAGCACCGCAAATTACGCTTGAAAAGGTGTCGCCGGTGCCCGGGTATTCCGTTGGCAGATAGTGGCATCCCACCTTCCAGAAACGATTGTGGGGCTTGTCGTAAGCAACAACTGCACTGTCGGAATTCCTGTCGGGGACGCTGGTTAAAATTACCGTCTCAGGACCCATTGCGGCAAGCCTTTCAGCATACTCCTTTACAGTTTGCAGCGGCAGGTCATGGTTATAGGGTTCATCAAGAAGAAAACAGGCTTCTGTAATATTGGGCGTGATGATTTTTGCATGTTTCACAAGACTCTTCATGCTGTCAATCATCATGTGATCGAATGTTTCATAGAGCGACCCGTTGTCGCCGAGCACAGGGTCAACAATTACCAGTGTATCAGTAGTGCTGAAATCATGAATCATTTGAGAAACTATTCCTGCCTGTTGGGGAGAGCCCAGAAACCCGCTGTAAATGCCGTCGAAGTGCAGATCAAGCGCTTTCCAGTGCTTGAGGATAGGGTTCATGTGCGACGTCATATCGGCAAAATGAAAGCCGGAGAATGCGCTGTTGGTAGAGAGCACTGCAGTTGGCAAAGGGCACACATAGATACCCATGGAAGACAATACGGGCATCACTACAGTAAGGGATGAACGGCCGTAACCGGAAAGGTCATGTATAGCGGCGACCTTTTTTACAGGGCTTTTCATGATATTGTTTTTTGCAAAGATACAAATTTGACAGGTCTCCGGGAGCCAAACCTGACAGGTCTGCGGGAGCCAAACCTGACAGGTCTCCAAGACCTGTCAGGTTTAGTTATAAAAGTCGTAATATGTATTGTGCGGCTTTACACGGCACTATAGAACCACAGAGCCGCACGGCGGTGCGGCTTTACACGGAGATGTTCTATGTTATTTCTTGTTTTTAAGTTTCACCTCTGCAAGCTGTGCGCTAATTTCATTGGCGCGTTTTTCCGTAATGTCGTATTTGCGCATTACTATTATGGCAACAATAGTACCGAGAATAGGAAATCCGGAATAAAAGAGTCGCAGTCCTGTCATGGCGCTTTCTGTTTGTACCGCGGTATCCGGAGTGAATCCGATAATCGACATGATAACACCACTAAGCAGTCCGGCAATGGCAAACCCGAATTTTACCATCCACCAGTAAATAGCACCGAAGATACCCTCACGGCGTTTGCCGGTCTTGAGTTCATCCAAATCACATACATCAGCTGTCATCGACATCATAAGTGTAAATAGCGAGCCTATTCC
>PKSY01000110.1 GCA_002869405.1 Marinilabiliales bacterium | reverse complement strand
TCTTTATCAGTGTACCGTTAGGTGCTTTAACAGTTTTGTTTTACAAAGTAAAGAAAAATACTAAATCGGTTTAGGTTATAGGATGATTTTTTTTAAAAACCATTAATTTTTACAGATGGAAAAGGAAACCTGTTCCTGAATGGAAATCAGTCAGCTGAATACTCAGTTGATGCTTTATTTAGTCTATAAAACAGGACAAGAGTTCTTCAATGCTAATGTTATAAAGCATATCTGAAGTATTAACTTCTTCCAGCGCTGCAAATATATCATCCCTTTGGTATTTTATTCCAATCACTGAGTTTGTTATGATTGAAATATCTCCTTTGCAGAAAAAGTCACCATATAAGGAACACTGTTTAATAATTCCTTCACTGACATAAAGATGCACATCTATTTTTCCTCCTTCAAAACGTTGTGCATTACTGTAGTTGAATTTTGGTGATTCTCCGTAATTCCAACCCCATGTGGTGAATTTTTTTTCCTCAATTGCGCTTATGGCTTTACGATCTTCATCATCGAGAGTCACCGTTTCCATGTCTCCTTTGATGAAATTAATCATTGCATTCCGAAATTCAAGACTGTCAGTTTCCGGCTTTTTTAGATAAGGTTTCAGGTTCGTAACACGCTCACGTACAGATTTTATTCCTTTACTTCTAATCTTTTCATCTGCGATTCTTAGAGAAAGAACAAGGTTGTCGATGTTAGTATTGAAAAGAAGAGTTCCATGATGTAAAAACCGCTCTTTTATTCCATATTGTGCGTTACCGGAGAACTTTTTGTTGCTGATGGTAAGGTCGTTGCGATTATTGAAGGTGGCATCAGCCCCAAGCTCATTTAAAGCATCTGTTACCGGTTTTGTAAAGTCTCTGAAATCTTTTGTTTTTCCATCTTTTCTATTGGTAATGAATGAAAACTGCCAGCATTCAGTATCTGTATATACTGTTCCACCTCCACTGTTACGGCGTGTGATTTCGATGTTGTTTTCACGTGCAAACTCCTGATTAATCTCTTCCACTGTATTTTGAAAACGACCAATCATTAAACAAGGGTTGGTTCTCCAAAACATGAAATATTCGTCAGTAAATTTTGGACTTCTCATGATATACTCTTCCACGGCGAAGCTGTATGACGCACGTAAATAATTTTCAAATTCCAGATACTTCATTACAAATTACAATTGAGTTAAACTTTCTGCGGCATAGTAGGAGCTTCTAACATAGGGGCCGGAAGCTACATATCTGAACCCAAGAGATAATGCATATTTTTTATAGGATTCAAATACTTCAGGATGAACATACTCCTTAAGTAACGCATGATTAAATGACGGGGGCAGGTATTGACCTATTGTTAGCATATCACATTTGTGATTGTGAAGATCATTTATCACTTCTTTGACCTGCTCCTCAGTCTCGCCGAGACCCAGCATTAATCCTGATTCTGTAATAATTTGTGGAGCTCTGGTTTTTACATATTTTATAACATCAAGGGATTGCCGGTAGGATGCCATTGGTCGCACTTCATCATAAAGAGAAGGAATCGTCTCTACATTATGGTTAAATATTTCAGGTTTTGCCTCAATGACGGTATCTAAAGCATGATGATTGCCATTAAAGTCAGGTGTAAGCACTTCTACAGATACGTTTGGAATGGAGTTTCTAAGCTCGTGAATTACAGCCGCAAATTGTCGGGCACCACCATCTTCCAGATCATCGCGCGTAACAGATGTAACTACTACATGTTTTAAATTCAGTTTTTTCGCTGCAATAGCAAGGTTTTTTGGCTCATTAGAATCTACCGCTGAAACTTTTCCTGAAGGAATGGCACAGAAACGGCAATTACGTGTGCATATGTCCCCGAGAATCATAAATGTTGCTGTGCGGTTTCGAAAACATTCTCCCATATTCGGGCACCTTGCGCCTTCACAAACAGAATGCAGATTCAGCTCACGAAGCATGTTGCCTATCTCTCTCATGCTCTCGTAGTCGAGCTTTTTATTCAGCCATTCCGGCTTTCTGATACGGTCCATTATCAAAAATTTCGGCAATAATACGATAATTTAGAAAATGAAATGAACCATTATTCAGGATAAAGGAAACAGGAGAAAAAGACCTTAGTTAACTATTTAATTCTGAAAACGCTAACAATTTTCACGCCCTCCTCTTTGAGCATTTCAAAGGCTGTGGCTTTTTTAGTTTCGCTTTTGCTAATAGTGAGTTCGTCTATCAGAACCACCTGATACCCTCTGTTAAGTGCACCCAATGCTGTGCTTTTTACACATTGTGCAGCATCGAGCCCAGTGAGGTATAAAGTATTGATGCCCGGCTCACGTAAATATTTATCAAACTCTTTGTTGTGAAAAGCATCTGCTTTGTTTTTGAAAAAATGTACTTTCCCTTTGTGATTCAGACGGCTGTCGATTTTCGTGCCTTTCGATCCTTTAGCCATACTGCTGTTCAGGAAGTTAACCAGTGGATTTGAAACCTGCTGTGTGATAAATATTACCGGGATACCTGCTTCGTTGCACTCGGAAGTGGTTTTATTAATTCTTTTTATCAAACTGTCTGCCTGTAAGGTAAAGGCTTCAATAGTGCTTTCTGTTCCGGTAGTTCCTTCCTGCACATCTATCACCAGAAGTGCCGGATGCTCCTGCGATGATTTCGTGATGGGTTCACCTTCTGATATTTTTGAAACTATTTTGCCATAAATCAACAGATTGCCAATTAGAATTACGATAATCGCAAAGAGAGCTGCGAGGATTTTCAAAGGGATACCTTTCATGTTTTAAAATAATTAAAGTAAATGAACGAAGTTACAAGATTTATTCGAGTATGAACCTAACCATAGTCTTTACAAACTTCTTCGGTAACGGGAGCTCCTGGTTTCCGTACGTCGCCATCTGTGTTTTGTATTCCAGTGACTTGCATGTTTTTAGTACATGATTCATGTTTTTTACTACAGTCATTTTACTGCCGGAAGATGCATTATGCAGTATCTCCGCCTCTGAAACTGCAACCTGTATATCTGTATCTCCCTGAATAATAAGAACAGGTATTTTCAGTTTTGCAATCTCTTGTGCAGGGTCATATTGAAACCATGAAATCACATATGGCTGCACCGATGGTCTCATAATACTCATTAACGACATAGGAACATTACCAATCGTATCACCGCTTTTCAGTTTTTGAAGGTAAGGAAATACCAATTCTCGAATTCCTTCTCCCTGTGCAGATAACTGGTCCAGAATGATTTCATCTGCAGGTCTTCCCGGTCCGGCAATACTTATGTATTTATCTACCAGAGGATTATCATAGCTTGCAAGCATTCCTATTAATGAACCTTCACTATGCCCGATTACAACAATGTTTTTATAATCATAATCCGTATCCATTTTTATGATCCAGCTCTTAAGGTCTGTTACCAGATCATCAAAACGATACTCCTCTTCTTTAAAATTCTCAACTTTACTTTCACCTATTGCCCTTTTATCGTAACGAAGTGATGCAATCCCGTTTTCTTCCAATGCCTCAGCAAGCATTTTCAGACTGTTGTTTTGAAGTATTGATTGATTTCCGTTACGGTCTGTGGCTCCCGAACCGGCATGTATGATTACAAGGGTAGAGGAGGGGTTTTCTTTGGGTTGAAGCAATGTGCCGTGTAGATCACATGTACTGGTTTGAAGGATGACTTCCTGCGCGCTTACGCAAAATGATAAGATTAAAAACAGACTTATGAATAATGGCTTCATGGCTTTTTGTTTCAAAATTAGCATTTATTTGTTCAACCGGAATGATATTCTTTTGTTTTATGATTATGAATGAAATATCATTCAAAAGATAGATATATAGTATATAATGATAAAAAATTCATACAAAATTGTATCTATCGAAAAATTGTTCTATATTTGTATGAAATAAAAGTCAATAATAACAGAAATAATATTTTATGACTGAAAATTCATACATTAATTGGTCTCTCTATTCTGATGCAGCACTAAGTCAGCTGATTGGTAATTTTGTTAAGCAACACAGGCTTCAGCAAAACCGATCACAAAGTGAGGTTGCAAATGATGCGATGATTAGCCGCTCTACATTGAGTTTGCTTGAAAATGGTGAAGCGGTGAACCTGAATTCTCTCATTAAGGTACTGCGTGTATTGGACTTGCTCTATATTATGGATGTCTTTCAGGTGGAAGAGACTGTAAGTCCTGTGGAGTATGCCAGATTGCAAATGAAAAAGAGAAAACGAGCCGGAAGATCCAAAGATACTGGTCGGGTTGAAGAGGAGGATGAGGGATGGTAGAAGTTGCTGTGGTACGTGCCTGGGGTATAAATGTTGGCGCCGTCAGATGGAACCGAAATCTGGATGTTGCAGAGTTTCAGTATGATCCTTTGTATTTCGAAAATGGCTGGCAGCTATCACCGTTGAAAATGCCTGCAACAGCCGACAGACGAGTTTTTCGGTTTCCGGAGCTGCGAGCCCGCGAAGCCTTTGAGTCAGATACTTTTAAAGGACTTCCCGGCTTACTTGCTGACTCTCTTCCCGACAGATACGGAAACAGGCTGATGAATATCTGGCTGTTGAAACATCAGCGACCCGAGGATAGCATGAATCCTGTTGAACAACTTTGTTTTATTGGTAACAGAGGTATGGGTGCGCTGGAGTTTGAGCCTGCATTCCCCAAAGCATCTCAAAGCTCCTTTAGCCTGGAAGTGGATGGATTGGTGGATATTGCTCATCAAATACTAAATTCCAGAAATGCCTTTTATACCAATTTAAAAGCAGACGAAGAGTCGGCACTTCAACAAATTCTTAAAATTGGTACATCTGCAGGAGGTGCGCGACCCAAAGCAGTTATTGCATATGATCCGGAGTCAGGTGACGTGCGCTCCGGCCAAGGTATTGCCCCTGAGGGATATGAACATTGGCTGATAAAACTCGATGGGGTCAGTAATGCACAGTTTGGTGACACAAAAGGTTGGGGGCGTGTGGAATACGCTTATTATCTTATGGCCGGCGAGTGTGGCATTGAAATGACAGAATGCCGACTTTTGGAGGAAAATCAACGCGCACACTTTATGACAAAGCGTTTCGATAGGGAAGGATCCGATATTAAACATCATATTCAGACTTTATGCGCATTACAACATTATGATTTTAATGAGATGTTTGCTTTTGGATATGAACAGGTTTTTCAAACTATGCGGCAACTGAAGTTATCATACCCTGAGGCTGAGCAGATGTTTCGCAGGATGGTGTTTAATGTGCTGGCAACAAATTGTGATGACCATACGAAAAATTTTGCATTCAGATTGAAAAAAGACGGTAGATGGGAACTCGCTCCGGCCTATGATCTTTGTTTTGCATATGATCAATCCAATAAATGGGTGAGCCGTCAGACCCTTAGTGTTAATAGTAAAAGGGAAAATATTATGGCTGATGACCTGATGACAATCGCAAAAGCAAATAACATTAAAAATGGTGAACGGATAATTTCTGAGATCAATTCAATTGTAAAGAACTGGGGAGACTTTGCAAATATTGCTTCTGTCAGCAATAACCTGAAAGATCATATCCACAGGAATCTTCATACACTGTAAATCAATTATTTCTTCTGTAATAGAATGTTGACTTCCGAATTGATTGCTGCTGCGGTATCTATTTTAATGAGGTTTTTGTCACTATCCCAGCTAAACTCCATTGGTTTTCCCGAACCATCGGTAATTGCCACCGGCTCATCTGTAATATTGTGAATAAACCATTGCACCAGGCTGTTACTATCTTTGTCGCTCCCGGATGTCAGTTTAAGGACATCTCCTGCTATACCCGCTTTGAAACTAAAGGTAGTTGAAAGGCCCTTTTCTTCAGCATCAGGGGTAACACCATCATCATGATACATCGAATATGCGTGTTCTCCTTTATCAACATAGTAATGCATCTCCAGCACATCAATATTATATTTCGATGTATTTCCTGTTGTAGTGCTCATAGGAATAAACGAACCACTCTTAACAAATACCGGAATATGGTCTATGGTCACCGGCACTGTTACATACCTGCCTCCCTGAAAAATCTGGTTACTATTAAAATGAGTCCATGATTTTCCTTCCGGGAGATAGACCTGCATTTCATTAACTCCGGGCTGTTTTATCGGAGCCACGAGGAATGCATCACCCCACAGGTAGGCTGAATCGTATGTTAACAAATGCTTGTTATCAGGGAATTCATAGAAAAGCGGGATCATAAGTGGCTTTCCGGAAACATGGTTTTCATGTGCCATATTGTAGATATATGGCAGCAGCTTATAGCGTAATACGATGGCAGCCTTTGCATGTGCTTTCGTACTGTCGATCTGGAATACAGGCTCTGCAGGGATGTGCTCCTGGGCATGCGGTCGGTAGATAGGTTGAAAAACTCCATATTGCAACCATCTGATGTAGAGCTCATTGTCGATAGTGTCCCCTCCGGCAAATCCTCCCAGATCGGAGTGCATATATGCCAGTCCCTGCATTCCCATCTGCAGTGAAATTTCGGGCTGAGAATAGAGACCGCCCCAGGTTCTGTTGACATCACCGGTCCATGGAATCATTCCATATCGCTGTGATCCTGCAAATCCGGCGCGCATTAAAATGAACGGACGCTGCTCAGGGAAATCTTTCTGATATCCTTTATATATCATCTTTCCCCATTCATGACCGTAGGCATTATGAACTTCATCTGCAGAGCCATTGATATGTTGAAGGTCGGAGGGATGTACTTCAGGCTCACCCAGGTCTCCCCACCATCCACCAATACCCTGCATGGTGAATTCTTTGTAGATATTCCAGAACCAATCGCGTGCAAGGGGATCGAAGATGTCAATCAGGCCAGTATTTCCAAAATAGAAGTCGTAGGTATATGGGTTTCCTTTTTTATCCGTGGCTAACACGTCATTTTCAACCGCTTCTTCCCATCGGTTTGAGGTGGTGAGGATAAATGGCTCTGTAACCAAAATGGTTTTTACCCCTTGGTTTTCCAATTTTGAAATCATTCTTTTCGGTTCAGGAAAGCTGTCACGGTACCACTCCAGGTTACCCATCTCATCAAAAATACCTTTCCCAAACCAGTAGATATCGATAATGGCAGCATCTACAGGAATCTCATCTTCATTAAATTTTTCAATTGTGTTGAGTACTTCTTCCTGCGAGTGATATCCAAACCGGCTGGAAAAATTCCCAAATGCCCAGCGTGGTGGCATTGGCTGACGGCCTGTCAATGATGTATATGCCTCTGTTAGTCCGTACCAGTCATCATCAGCAATCACATAATAATTGATTGTACCACTTACGGTTTCGTACTCTACCTCATTCTCTCCTTCACTGTCGAGATCAAGCCAGCCGATGGAGGCGTTGTCAAAAAGTACAGCATACTTTTTTGAGGAGATGAACATGGGTATCGTGTAATTCATTAGCTCAGAGTGTGTTTCATAGCCGTAATGTGCACAGTTATAAAGCTGCAGGTTGTTTCCACGACGGTTCATTCCAAGCACTCTTGCTCCTCCGCCAAAGAGGATTTCATCCTCTGAAATTGAGAGTTCTGTGGTAAGCATCTTTTTCTTACGTTCAAATCCCTCCACATCAGAAAGAAGAAGTTTTCCATTATAGAAGAACTGCATTTCAAAAGGCTTTTTGCCAATATGAACTTCAATGCCTTCTGTTTTGATATAGAGACTGTCTGAAGTTTCTGTAACAGAATAGGATACATTTCCCGGTTCCGCAATTGCACCATATGAAAAGTCTTTGTTTTCTCTTCTTTTCTGAAGAAATTCGATATGGACTATTTTTTTAGAAATTGGCGAAATGACGTAAGTCCCGCCATTAACTCTAATAGAGACCTCTTTATTATTATCCTGATATGACTTGAATTTTCTTGCTGAAGCAGATATTGATAATGCTGAAAACAGCAGTGTTAGAGCAAGGAGTTTTATGCCGTGATTCATGTCCTGTAATTTTGTTTTCTGTTGAAACAAATATAGCGAGAAAAGGGATATGGGGAGGGTTGATCATTTATAACGATTGCGGAGGTTAAAAAACGGAAGCTTCGCTCAATGTCGTCAGCATTTCAAGAGCCTTCATGCCACGTACTGAATTTCCTTTATCATTAAGTAATGGACTCCATACTGCAACGCTGTAGTGCCCCGGATAAACTGCTGCAATACCTCCGCCAACACCACTCTTCCCGGGTATCCCAACCCTGAAGGTAAATTCTCCGGCTTCGTCGTAAAATCCACAAGTCTGCATTATGGCACTGATACGTTTTGATTTGCTGGATGAAATCACTCTGTTTCCGGTAAAGTGATTTATTCCACGGTTTGCAAAGAGTGTAAATGTTCTGGCCAGTTCTTGGCAGGTCATCTCTATCGAACAGATGGTAAAGTAAAAATCCAGCACTCTGTCAGTATTGTTATGGATATTTCCAAATGATTTCATGAGGTTAACCAGTGCGGCGTTTCTGTAGGCATGGGCTTTTTCAGATGCTGCAATACGCAAATTGTAGTTTATTTCTGATGTTCCGGCTAATTCCTTTACGAAACCAATGAATTCCTTCTCCGGATCATTTAGCTCGCTGATAAGAATATCGCAGATAACCAGAGCTCCGGCATTAATTAGGGGGTTTCTGGGGATGCCTTTTTCGTACTCCAGCTGCACCAGTGAATTAAATGCTGTGCCGGAAGGTTCCACATCCACGCGCTCCCAGATTTTCTCCCCGACAAGCTCAAATGCCAGGGTGAATGACAAAACTTTTAAGATACTTTGTATTGAGAACTTCTCGCGGGAATCTCCTGCCTCGCAGTTTTTTCCGTCAAGACCAAAGAGGTAAATTCCGAATTTGTCAGCAGAAATTGTGGCTAATTCCGGAATGTAATCTGCCACTTTTCCGGTAGCTTTTTCAGCTTTAACCGCACTGAAAATTTTATCTATAATCTGCTTGTATTCCATATTTCTACTTCTGATTTTCTTCCGGCTCCTTGTAATAGCCTTCACGTGGAAGAAGATGGTTGAGATCAGCAACTCCCAGGACAACAATCGCATTAACAATCGCGCTATGCTCCAGGTATTCCGGAATGCTCATATTGTAGAGGTCACGTTCCGTGTGCCAGATTTCGCGATAGCTGAAGTTATAGCCTTTCACATCTTTTTGCCCGAATGATAGTGTGGGTACTCCTTCAACGGCAAAAGGACCGCTGTCGGTACCCCAGGGACGCTCAGGACGGTTACGTGGCTCTCTGGTTGTCAGTTCAAAAGGTATTTCCGGGTTAAGGTCATATAGTGGTTCACAAATTTTCTCAAAATCTTCCATCATAGCCTCGGTAACAGAAAGACTTGTACAGGGGAGTGGTCCACCGTCGCGGTTGAACATATTGGAGATTTTTTCCAGCTTCTCAGGGTTTTCATCCACCCAATGCTGTGATCCAAGCAATCCGAACTCTTCACCTGCCCACAGGCACACAAGAATGGTACGCTTTGGCTTTGCTCCGGATTCCATAATCAGGCGTGCTGCCTCCATGGAAACAACAACACCATTTCCATCGTCAACGCCACCGGTGCCTACATCATATGCATCCAGGTGACCACCCATAATAACATATTCATCAGGATATTTTGTGCCGGGAATCACACCTATTACCGTATGATACTTCACCGGTCCCATTTTGAAATGGTTGCGGATATCAAATTCCAGTTGGAAATATCGTCTCTCTTTCGCCATCTGTTCGATAACTGTATACTGATGCTCATCGAGTTTGATATCTGGCACTGTGGGGAGCGATTCGAAATCCATCTCATTAATGTTTTTTCTGTCGTACAGTACCCGGATAGGAGTTGACGATTTCTGAATGATGCCAAGAATCCCGGCTTCAACCATCTCTTTGTAAAACAGTGCCGGCTCTTCAAGATACTCTTTTAGTTCTTTCTGAGCTTCCTTATTATCTCTGTTTTTCCAGTTATGCCGGCGTATTTCCCGGTTCTCTTCTGCTATTTCTTCATTAAGGTTTATGATAGAATCCCTTATGTAATCACCTCTTTCGCTCCAGTCAATAGGCCAGCCTTCATTTTCACCGCCAATCAGAACCCATGCACCGTTGAGTGCACCTTTCATATTTTCGAATTCATTTCTGTTTTTTGGTTCCAAAAGCACATGTCCACGCTGTACACCTTTCGTTCCTGATGTGTATGAAGGAGTGGCAAAATGAAGTATCATGCCTTTATCGCTTAACATACGTCCGAACCAGGGACCGCGGTTAAAACCCACAGGTAATTCTCCTGCTTCATCCATTATAACTTCCATTCCCCATGATTTGAACTTATAGGCGGCCCACTCTGCAGCGTTTTCGTAAGCATCTGAACCGATCAGCCTCCCTCCGAATCTGTTTGAGAGCACATTTAGGTGCTCCATAGTCTGATTATCAGTTTTTCCGGTTTGGATGATTTTTTCAATCTCAGCTTTTTTTTGTGCCTGTAAAGTGAAAGGAATTAGCAGCAAAAGCGCTGCTATAAGCCTGAAGTATTTCATGAGTAGCTTGTTTTATGGTTTTGATTGCAAATGTAAGTTATTTTTGAAGTATATAGTGCAAACTGGCTGTTGAACGAACGAGTATTACATATGTTGCACTTGATCTTTAATTAGACTTAAGAAGCAGTTCGGTCATTTTTGCTATTAGTGTATTGTTGTCGAGTGGCTTGGGAAGATATGCATAGCAGCCGGCGAGCAGGATTTTTTTCTGTTCCTCGGGCATGGCATATGCTGTTTGGGCTATAATGGGAATACTAAGCCCCATCTCTCTTATTTCCCTTGCTGCTTCATAACCGTTTTTAAATGGCATATTGATATCGAGGAGGATAATATCCGGTTTTTTCTCCTGAACCATATGTATTAGCTCTACTCCATCAGCGCCTCTTTCTATTTGACAACCTGTAGGTTCAAGAATTTCAGTTAACAGGAACAACGATGCAGGATCATCTTCAGCAATATATACAACCTTATCCTTTAGGTAGTTTTTACCTCCATTATCTTGCTTTACCTGAGGCTTTTCCTGCGTTTGAACATTTATAAATAATGGAAATTTAAGATAAAAAGTAGAGCCCTGACCGGCTGTTGATTCAACTCTAATTGTGCCGTCGAGTAGTTCGGTAAGACCTTTTGTGATGCTGAGCCCTAATCCGGTACCATCGTGTGCGATGTCATTTTGTAGTTGAGTGAACCTGTCAAATATTGCCTCAACCATGTCCTCAGGTATTCCGGGTCCTTTGTCTTTAATATAAAACTCAACATATTCCTGATTTACTGAATTACTACAATTTAAGCCTATTTCAATATTTTCGGTGCCTCCATACTTAATTGCATTAGTAATCAGGTTATTAAAAATCTGTTTTACTCTTATTCGGTCTGTGTAGAGGTGCCCTTTACATTCTTCGATGGGAATAACAGCGATGATATCGCGATCAGGGTTGTTTTTAATTTTTCGGTGTTGTCTGTTTTCTTCAATAACCTCGGAGATAATATCAGCAATTGGCCAGTAATTTAACTGCAGCGCAAGCTGGTTGGATTCTATTTTTGAGATGTCAATAATGTCATCTATTATGCGCAGAAGTTGATCTCCTGCACCCCGGATTAATGAGGTAAAATGATTGAATTTTTCTTCATCCATTCCGGGGGAGAGTAGTGAAGAGAATCCAATAATAGAGTTCATGGGAGTTCTTATTTCATGGCTCATATTCGACAGGAAGGCCGATTTTAACCTGTCACTCTCTTCTGCTTTTTCTTTTGCTATGGATAACTGTTTGTTGATATGTTCAATTCTTCCCAGTGAATCCCTTAGCTGTTGGTTTTTTTCTTTTGTTAGCTGCTCCGCTTCCCTGTTTTTCGTGATATCATAATTTATCCCGATCATCTTGCCGGGGTTTCCATTGTCATCTCTAAGTACAGTGGCGGCGGAATATATATATTTAACTTCCTCATCAGGTGTAATAATCCGAAACTCAGTTACGAAATCTTTTTCTCCTGCCAGGGCAAGTTTAACCTGTTCATCTGCGTCTTTTATATCCAGCGGGTGGACTGATCTTTTCCAGAACTCGTAAGTATTATCAAAAGAATTATCGGGAATGCCATAAAGATCATACATTCGTTCGTCCCAGCTGAGGTAATTCTTTTCGATATCAAATTCCCAAATACCTATATTTCCGGATTCTGTTGCCAGTTTAAGCCTAGTTGATGCCTCCTGAAGATTTTCCTGAGCTATATATTCTTCAGTAATATCTCTGCCTACAGCAATGATATTTGAAATATCTCCGTTTTTTAAAATGGCCTTGTTGGACCATTCAAACCAACGATAACCATTGGTTGTTTTTGCTCGCTCTTTGTGTGTTGTTTCGTGTGGTTCGGCTTTAAGGTTTTGCAGTGACTTTACAACTTTCTCCCTGTCATCCTGATGAATCAGGGGCAGGAATGATTTTCCTGCAATTTCCTTTGCATTTAAGCCAAAGACTTTACAATAGTTCGGGTTTGCATATTTGATGGTAAAATCTTTATTAAGAGCAAGAATAAGGTCTGTTTGATAATCAACGAGAATACGATAATTTTCGAGCAGATCCTGGTGATCTGAAAGGTCTTTTATCTGTCCTAAAAGAACTAATTTTCCTGTTTTTGGATGTTTTGAGCGGCTGACATTTATTTGGGCAGGTATAAACCTGCCGTTTTTATGGACATATTTTTTTCTAAGGGTAAAGTTGTTTTTCTTTTCTGATAACAGCGCCTTTATATGTTCCATGCTGGTATCATTGTCATCAGGATGAGTATAATCAGAAATGGATAACGTACGAAGCTCTTGTTCTGTGTATCCCAGAAAGTCACAAAAAGCCCTGTTACATTCTAAAAGATGTAGTTTTTCCGAGAAAAGTACTATCGGATATATCGCTTCATTAAAGAGCGTTTTGGCTATAGGATTTTCAAACATGTGCGCAGGCGATACTTTTTCATGCTAAAGATACAAAAAATATCGTTGGTATTGTCAGTATAATAGAATTTATCTATCTATATAGTAGCTATTTTCTTTTTATATAGCTTTATCTTTTGTTTAAAGGTAACTCAACACCAAAGTTACGAATTTTATCTTCTCTTTTCAATAACAGTGCAAAAGCTAACCCTATAACTCCAAGTGCGGCAAAAAGCAGTATTGTCCACGTATAATCTGAGACCGCCGGATTCCCGGGATTTGTTCTGTCAAGAGTAAAGCCGGCGATAAGCGGGAACGCCCATAAACCAAGGTTTTGAATAGAATACATAAGTCCATATGCGGTGCCGATTTTGCTTTCGTCAACAAGTTTTACCATAGATGGCCACATAGCTGCCGGTACCAAAGAAAATGCAATACCAAGAATTATCATTGGTACATATGGCATTATGTTGGTTAACCCAAAGATTAAATGCACAATTAATAATGCTGCAGAACCAAATATCATGGCTGTTGCGCTACGTCCTTTACGGTCTATAAGCCATCCAAAGAATGGTGTGAAAAATAAGGTTCCCACAGGTAATAACGAGGTTATCCGTCCGCTCTCGATAGCTGTAAACCCGAATTTGTCAGCAAAAAAATCAGGAGCAAAAGCCAGAAATGGAAATACTGCACTATAAAAGGTTACGCACAGTAATGCGATATACAGATATGCACGGTTTTTGAGTATGTCAAAGACATCACTTACTTTAAAGCGATCTTTTTCAGATTTGGCGGTTGATAACGGAGTAATCTGCTTATCCAGTTTCGCATCCAGGAGCATGTAAACTAAGAAAGCCAGAAAACCTGTACATACCAGTATTGCGGCTAGCCATATTGCTTTTGGCAGAGAGGCGCCTCCGTTTGCAAGTACAGGTGAAAGCTGAAGTGCAGCAAATGTCCCCAATCTTCCAAATCCGACTTTTAATCCGAAAGCAAGAGCAAGGTCTTTTCCCTTAAACCACTTCACGAGAATTTTACTTACTACCACAATACTTGTTTCTGCGCCTAAACCAAAAAAGAAGCGACCCAGAAGCATCATTTTCAGTTGTGGACTATAGTCTGGTAAAAACGAATTCATAAAACCGTATCCCAATCCGCCGTTGCTGTATGCCGTTGAAGCTCCATAGGCAGTAAGTAGTGCTCCGAATGCCATAAATCCTACAAACATAAAACCTGTTCTGCGTATGCCCAGCTTGTCGAGGATGATTCCTCCGATAACAGCCATAAGCAAAAAGGTGTTGGGTATGGAATAGAAAGAGATAAACAAACCATATTGAGTATTGCTGAAGTTGAATTCAGTCATCAACATATCTTTAAGCGTGCTGAAAGCGTCGTAGAAATAGTAATTTACAGAGAGTACAAAACCTACCAATACCAGAACTCCCCAGCGAAGTCCGGCACGCTCATTTAATGCTTTTCTGATTTTTTCCATATCCGGTTTTTTGTTTGACCGGCTAAGATAAGTATTTATCATTGATATCTTCCCGAAAACGAAACTGTGCAATGCCAGGGTTATCATTGCCATCCAGAGTGCAGTAATCCTGTTGGTCGAACCATTTATACCTGTTTCGGGCAATAACCCGGTATGCGGAATCTCTGAGAGGACGAGGAAAAATCTTTAATAATCTCATTAATCTTGCCGCACCCGACAGGATATATGAAAGACGAATTAGTACATCCGAATATATATATGCTTTCTCCTGATACCAGAGTATTACACTATCACTCTTTTCGAGCAGTTTTGCGATATCAGGGATTTTTTTGGACTCTATCGAGCCCAGTGGGTAATACAATAAGCGGTTGTTTTTGTCGTAGCGCCTGCAAATTCGAACAGCAAAGTTGCAAAGCTTACACGGTCCATCATAAAACAGTATTGCTATATCTTTCTTATTGTGTTCCATTGGTGTATATAACCAATGATGATGGATAGAGTTTAAACCGGCAGTGTAAATGTAAAGGTAGATCCTGTTCCCGGAGAAGAAACCACTGAAATTTCACCACCCCATAACTCAGTAAAACCCTTGCAAATTGTTAATCCCAGGCCATTACCGTCATTAAATTCACCCTCTTTCTGATAGAAAGGGTTAAAGATGAGGTTTATCTCTTTTTCAGATATTCCTTTTCCGGTATCTTTCACCCGAAATACAAGTAAGCCTTCTGATTCAATATAGTCATAATCGATTTTGATCATCCCGAATTCTGTGTTCTTTATTGCATTTTCTGTGAGATGCAGTAGGACGCGCTCTAGTTTTTCTCTGTCAGCATTTATTGTTGTGGGAACATTCTCAGGATGTTTTAGTATCAGGAACAGCTCTTTTTTGCTTTTTTCAATGATATCCTGAAGTATTGGATTCATTTCCCCCAGTGCATTTTTCAGGTCAAAATCTGTTTTGACAATTTTTATCTGTCCGGTACTGATTTTGGAAGCATCAACGATATCAGTAATTACATGGAGCAATCGTAATGCTGAGGTTTTTATGGTTAGACTATGATCTTTTTGGTTTGATATATCCTTTTCTGTAGCCAGAATATCTGAGAAGCCTATAATTGCATTCAGCGGAGTTCTTATCTCATGACTCATATTTGCCAGAAACTGACTCTTGAGCCTGTCACTTGCCTCAGCTCTGGTAACAGCCACGGCATATTCTTCATTTTTTTTCTTTAGTTGAGATGACAGTACTTGCTCTTCATTAAGTTTTTTCGATAACGTTTGTATGAGAGAGGAGATGGCCATTACAAGTATTGTGTTGAGCACAAGGTAGTTAATGACATATGTAAGTAACGCCCCAAGGCTTGCAGATGGTTCAGCATCAATGTTCAGGATATCCGGAATATCTAAATAGAATATTATAAAAATGAATACAGCATTTAGTGCCATTGTGATATAGCCTGCTGCGGTATGGTAGGCCAGCGCCGCGATAACAGAAACTGCTACCAGATATAGAAACCCCGGGCCTCCGAATCCGAGACCCATCAGCAAGACCATACCAAGCAGGAAAAACAGTATAATAAGTGTGATTTTCTTCCATTGCAATGGAATGGCCTTCACAAAAAGTAATATCTGAATACCCACAACAGCCAGGGTATCAAAAATCATAATATAATAGTAGCCATCACGCATTGCCGTAAGGTGCCCCGGGATATATGCTATTACACTCAATGGAGCCAGCAGCATTATTACCTGAATAAAAAACTTTCTGCGCCATGATGAAATTGCATCCTCAAAACCTCCTTTGAAAGGTGTTCTGTCTTTTGCAAACTCATAATATGCGTTGTATGTATTTTTTAAATGGTTGTTCATGCTGGCGGATTATTGTTCTTTAAACATATTATTTATGATATTGTTTCAGTGTGAAATGTTTTATTGTTTAATCTTAATAGTTGATTTTGAGGGGAGAACTTTAGTTGTGTGCATTTCAGAATGTTATTCCATGGTTATATTTTTCGGTGTAGAAATATATTTTAGTGGCTTTTGTTTTTCCTTAACCAATTAATACTACTTTTGCCGCGCCTAATACTCAGGGGTTTTATTATGGAAGATTTAAGAAATATCGCAATTATTGCGCACGTCGATCACGGAAAAACAACACTCGTTGGCCGTATTTTGTATCAGGTAGAGATGTTCGGAGAGAATCAGCAGGTGGAGGATTTAATTCTTGACTCCAATGATCTGGAGAGAGAACGTGGTATTACCATTTTGTCAAAGAACGTATCTGTTCGATATAAAGGAGTAAAAATAAACATCATTGATACTCCGGGGCATACTGACTTTGGTGGAGAAGTGGAGCGTGTGCTGAATATGGCAGATGGTGTATTGCTTGTTGTGGACGCATTTGAAGGCCCCATGCCTCAAACCCGGTTTGTTTTACAGAAAGCCATTGAACTTGGATTGAAGCCCATTGTAGTTGTTAATAAGGTTGATAAGCCGAATTGTGCTCCGGATATTACTCAGGAGGCTGTTTTTGATTTGATGTTTAACCTTGATGCTACCGAAGACCAGCTTGATTTCCCAACTGTTTACGGTTCTTCCAAGCAGGGTTGGATGGGAGCTGACTGGAAAACTCCTACTGAAGATGTAAGTTATCTTCTGGATATGATTCTGGAGTATATTCCGGCGCCAAAGATTAATCCCGGAGATCTGCAGCTTCAGATTAGTTCACTGGATTATTCCTCATATCTTGGTCGTATTGCGGTAGGCCGTATTGCCCGTGGAGAGGTTAAGATGGGGCAACAGGTGGCTGTGATAAAACGCGACGGAACTGTTGTAAAATCAACCATCAAGGAGTTGTATGCCTTTGAGGGTTTAGGGAAAGAGAAAGTAAAAAATCGTTCTCTGCATGCAGGAGAAATTTGTGCAATTCTTGGATTGGAATCATTTGATATCGGAGATACTATTTCCGATCCTGAGAATCCGGAGGCTATGAAGCGAATCAACATCGATGAGCCTACAATGTCGATGTTGTTTACCATAAATAATTCACCATTTTTTGGTCGCGAGGGAATATATGTTACTTCTCGTCACCTGCGTGAGAGGCTCTTTAAAGAAACTGAGAAAAATCTGGCGCTTCGAGTTGAGGAGACTGATTCTCCGGAGCGTCTTCTTGTTTACGGAAGGGGAATTTTACACCTTTCCGTATTGATTGAAACCATGCGCCGTGAAGGTTATGAATTTCAGCTGGGTCAGCCTCAGGTTGTTGAGAAAATTATAAACGGTGTAAAGCATGAACCTTTGGAGATGCTTACCGTGGTTGTCCCGGAAGAGTTTTCCGGAAAAGTGATCGAGATCGCCAATAAGAGAAAAGGGGAGATGGTGAATATGGAAACCAAAGGCGACCGAATGGTCCTTGAGTTTAATATTCCTGCACGTGGAATGATTGGCCTTACAAACCCTGTCCTTACCTCAACAGAGGGCGAGGCTGTTATTGCTCACCGGGCAAATGGCTATACACCCTGGAAAGGGGAGATTCAGCGCAGGCGCTCAGGAGCATTAATTGCAATGGAAACAGGATCCGCTATTCCTTACGCTATTGATAAACTTCAGGACAGAGGAAAATTCTTTGTGGATCCGGGTGAAGAGGTTTATACCGGTATGGTTGTGGGCGAAGGTACTCGCCAGGATGATATTGTGGTTAATATCACCAAGACTAAAAAGCTCACCAACGTTCGTGCTTCAGGCTCAGATGCCAAGGCAATGATTGTTCCCGCAACAAAGTTTTCGCTCGAAGAAGCTATGGAATATATCAAAGAGGATGAATATATTGAGGTTACGCCCAAATCAATGCGACTCAGAAAGATCCTGTTGGATGAAAATGACCGGAAGCGCGCAAAAAACGCTGCGCAGGGTTAAACAATATGTAATATGGAGAGGCGCGATTTATCGTGTATCTCCATCGGATTTCAATATCCATAAACCCCCATTCCGAATAATGCCAAATCATACTTTACCGGATCATTCGCATCGAATTTGCATAATGCCTCTGTAAGTAATTCAGCGCTTTTTCTATCGTTGGCATTTCTCTTTAGAAGTCCCAGGTTTCGTGCGACATTTCCACTATGGACATCCAGCGGGCAGATTAGTGCTGAGGTAGGGATTCCCTTCCAGATTCCGAAGTCGATACCTTCTGTTTCGGGTCGAATCATCCAACGCAGGAACATATTGATTCGTTTGGCTGCACTTCCTGAAGCCGGATTTGAGATGTGTTTCTCACTGCGCTGCTCATGTTCCATGGAGAGAAAAACCATTCGAAAGTAGCTTATGGCATCCATTACTGAATTTGTGATATTATATCCTGTAGTGAAGACCTTTTCCAAACCACCATGGTTTTCATAGATGTTTCTCAGCGCGATAAAGAAGAACTGCAAATCGGAAGAATTGAAAGTACGGTGACAGAAGGAGTTAATTTTTATTGTGTGGTCCTCTGACATGATGTAGTCAAAGGGTTGGTTGTTCATAATCTCCATGATTTTTGACGCATTGTTGATAATGCTTTTTCGGTTTCCCCAGGCTATTGTTGCTGTAAGAAATCCGGCAATTTCAATATCCTCTTTGCGGGTGTAACGATGAGGAATTTTTATAGGATCATCTATAATGAACACTTCTGAAGCATGCCGCAAAAAGGCTTCATCAAGGGTTTTCTTTAATGCTTCTTTTTTATGCATGGATGGTAAACAAAAGAGATTTTCATAAGTTTAGATTATGCGTTTATAAATATTACATTTCTTACATTTGCAAAAAGGAAAATAATGGATAAGGCTGAATTATTGGCAAAGTGCGAGGCGTTGGAAGAAAAGGGCAGAATCGATGAGATTACAGCGCTTCTGGATGGTTTCTGTTCTGACGATTGTAATGATCCTGATATGCATTATTACTACGGGCGTATACTGAAGAAGCAGCATCGTTTTGGGGATGCCTTAAATGCATACAACCGTGCCCTGGCCATTGATCCGGATCATACAAAAGCCAAAGCCGGAATTTTTCTGGTTAACAGTATTTTAAGCATCGAGAATAATCTGTATTTCGAGAATTCGTATACGGATGAGGGTCTTTATGATATTTAATATGAATATCGAATATCGAACAGAGGAACAGGGAATTCCGAAATCTTTCTCCTGCAATGAAGTTAGTTGCTTAGCATCCAGGCAGGATTTGAGAATAATGTTTCATGGATTCCATAAACTAATATATTAGCTTCAATTTTTATTGAAAGATGCTTAGCAACACGTCAACATCAACTGTCAACCGATAACCAACAACCAACAACCGATAACAACAACCCAACATCAACAAAAAAAGACCACCCAAACGGATGGCCTTGGAAATATCGATGTGATATTATTTACTTTACTTCTTTAACTACTTCAAGGCCTTTGTTGATGGCCTTTTCGTTGAGTGGCAGCAGGTGGTGGTGACGTGCGGGGATTGATTTCTCAAGTCCTTTCATCACATTTTCCATTTTCACTACCGGTTTAATTTTCAGGTATGCACCGAGAACAATCATGTTAAAGATTTTCATGTTTCCCATGGCGGCAGCTTCTTCAGCAGCTTCCACTTTGAACACTTTGATATCGGTACGTGTAGGTGGTTTGGTGATCCCGTTCGGGTCGTATAAAAGAACTCCACCGGGCTTTACAGCTTCCTCGAATTTATCAAGTGAAGGCTGGTTAAGAATGATTGCCGTATCGTAAGTGTTTACGATTGGGGAGCTGATTTTCTCATCGCTAAGAATCACAGTTACATTGGCAGTACCGCCACGCATTTCAGGGCCGTAGGATGGCATCCATGATACTTCCTGGTTCTGCATTACTCCGGAGTAAGCAAGAATTTTTCCCATGGAGAGTACACCTTGTCCGCCAAAGCCAGCTATAATTATTTCTTCAGTCATGGTTTTTCGTTTTTAAGTTGTTTGCTTATCCCTTCATGTATTTTTCGTAATCTTCAGCCGGATCTTTTTCACAATCCTTTTTATCGCCCAATGGATAGAACGGGAACATATGTTCTGTCATCCATTCATTAGCTTTAACAGGATTGACCTTCCAACCTGAACTACAAGTACTAACAACCTCTATGAAAGAGGTGCCTTTCCCTGCTTTCTGATTTTCAAAAGCTTTACGGATAGCCTTTTTTGTTTTACGCACTGCTGCTGCTTTTTCAACAGACTGACGTGTTACGAAACAGGTTCCGGGAAGAGTAGCAACGATTTCAGTCATCTTCATAGGATAGCCGTGAAGGTCGATCTGGCGGCCGTAAGGAGAAGTGGCAGTAGGCATACCAACAAGAGTTGTAGGAGCCATCTGACCACCCGTCATACCGTAAATAGCGTTATTGATAAAAATTACAACGATATTTTCGCCACGGTTACAAGCGTGAAGGATCTCAGCAGCACCGATAGATGCAAGGTCACCATCACCCTGGTATGTGAAGACAAATTTTTCCGGCATCAGTCGCTTTATTGCGGTTGCAACAGCTGGTGCGCGTCCGTGAGCAGCTTCTGACCAGTCAATGTCGATATAATTATAAGCAAAAACAGAACAGCCTACGGGAGATACGCCGATAGTTTGCTCCTGAATACCCATTTCTTCAATTACTTCTGCAACGAGCTTATGAACTACACCATGGCTACAGCCGGGGCAGTAGTGCATTACGTTGTCGGTAAGAACATCGGTTTTTTTGTAAACCAGATTCTCTTCTCTGATAATATCTTTGATATCTATATCTGCCATGGTCTTATCCTCCTATAATTTTATGTTTCAGTGCATCAACGATTTCCTGTGGGGAAGGAATAATACCACCAAAGCGGCCGAACCATTCTACAGGAACTTTACATTCAACAGCGAGTTTCACGTCTTCAACCATCTGACCTGCGTTCATTTCCACGGTAAGAATACCTTTCATCTTCTGACCAAGCTCTTTGAGCTGATTAGTAGCAAAAGGGAAGAGAGTGATAGGACGGAAGAGACCTACTTTAATGCCTTCAGCGCGAGCGAGTTCAATTGCTTTCTGGCAGATACGTGATGAAGATCCGAATGCTACGAACAGATATTCAGCATCTTCGGTCATAATCTCTTCATACATAACATCTTCCTGCATAGAAGCATATTTTTCGATAAGGTGTTGGTTACGTTTTTCCATTATTTCAGATTGCAGCTCGAGGGAAGTCACAACGTTTTGACTTCTGTTGGCAGGTTTGCCAATGTGTGCCCAATCGCCATATTTCTCTATGATTTCTTCCTCTGTTAACCGAGGTTTATAATCGCTAAGCTCAACTTTTTCCATCATCTGTCCGATAACACCATCAGAGAGGATGAGCGCCGGGTTACGATATTTGAATGCCAGGTCGAAACCAAGGCCAACGTGGTCATTCATTTCCTGCACTGAGTTGGGAGCAAGAACGATGAGACGATAATCACCATGACCACCACCTTTTACGCTTTGAAAGTAATCGGCCTGAGAAGGCTGGATTGTACCGAGGCCGGGGCCTCCACGAACAATATTTACGATAAGACAAGGCAGTTCAGCACCTGCGATATAGGAAATTCCTTCCATCATAAGGCTGACTCCGGGGCTGGAGGATGATGTCATCACTTTTTTACCACAGCCTGCGCCGCCATATACCATGTTGATTGAGGCAACTTCACTTTCTGCCTGCAATACAACCATTCCTGTTTCTTCCCATGGTTTTCTAACCATCAGGGTCTCCATAATTTCAGACTGAGGAGTGATAGGATATCCGAAGTACCCGTCGGCACCTGCGCGGATAGCCGCTTCAGCAATCACCTCATTGCCTTTCATTAATCTAAGTTCACCCATTATTTTTATTCTTTAAATGTTAATACCTTGTTGAAGTTACGATACTTTTACCTTGTACACCGTGATTACGCTGTCGGGGCATACCAGTGCACAATTTGCACAACCAATACATGCTTCCGGGTTTTCCATGTAAGCATAGTTGTAACCTTTACCGTTAACCTCTTTTGCCTGAGCGATAGTGTTTGTAGGACATGCCACTACACAGAGTCCGCAGCCCTTACAAAGTTCATTATCGACAACAATAGCACCTCTGACTTTTGCCATAGCTTTTGTTTTATAAGTTTATGATTTCTGTCGTTCTCATGGATGCAGCGAAATTAGCAAAAAAATATCGTGCATCATATTAATATTATATCTTTCTTATTATTGATTATCAACAGTATGATGTTGGTGGAATTGCTGTAAGCGATATTCCAGATCACCAAATTGTTCAACCTTTACCAGCGATACGCAGGCACGAATTCCTTCAAGCCTTTCGCTTCCTGTTATTGCCAGTGATATTGCACTTATTCCATAATATATTAGCTCATTTAATAACTCTTCACCTGTAAAACCCGGATACGATACCGTAAAGTAAAACCCATCTGCAATTGGATTATCTTCATCCATATCATACACTATATTGAACCCGTTTTCTGTAAATAGTTTCTTCATGACAGCCGCTTTTTCACCATAGGATTTTACCGCTTCCACAAAGTTGTATTTTCCGTCGTTGGCAGCTTTCAGAATTGCTGCAATTGCATACTGTGGTGATTGTGCTGTACCGGAGCTCAGGCAGTAAACAGTTCCGAAAATCATAGCATATCCGAAACGGTCAGAGTTATAAAATCTTTTTAAACCTTCCGCTTTCCGGTTAAAAAGCCCATCACTGATTACCATCATTCCAATGCGTTGTCCTGCATAACTGAATGCCTTGGAGCTACTGATAAACAGAATGTAATTATCGGTGTAATGTGCCACTGTCGGTTGATATGGCGGTTCTCCCGGAGTAGAAATATCCTGGCGGAAGTCCATTCCAAAATAGGCTAGATCTTCCATCACAACAACATTATATTTGTTTGCAAGCTCACCAATTATCTTTAACTCCTTTTCAGTGAAGCAAATCCAGGAAGGATTGTTTGGGTTTGAGTAAATCATGCTGGAGATATTACCTTTACTCAGATAAGATTCTAGTTTTTCTTTGAGCTTATCTCCGCGATAATTATAAACATCAAATGATTCATATTTGATGCCAAGAACCCTGTGTTGTTGTTTGTGTACCGGAAATCCGGGATCAAGGAAAAGTGTAGTATTCTTCTCGGGATCCATACGGTTTACCGTCATAAAGGCAGCAAAACCTCCCTGCATGGAGCCTACAGTCGGGATACATCCGTCAGGATTTACATCCACATTAAGAAACAGTTTACAAAACCTGCTTATTTCATTCTTTAGTTGTGGAACGCCCTGTATGTCGGGGTAGATTGCTGCTACGCCGGATTTGAGTGCTTCAATTTCTGCTTCAACCCCTATTTGCACTGCCGGCAATCCGGGGATTCCCATCTCCATTCTGACAAACTTGTCGCCTGTCTCTTCTTCAATGGTATTGATGAGTTTTTTAACTTCACGGATGGATGCTTTTCCGACGCTCTCCAGACCGCTTTCCTGAATTTTTCTGGTAACTACTTCGTAGTTTATGGGTGTATTTTTCATAAGCTATTGTTTTCCTTTTAAGCTGGCAATGGACAAAATCACTCCAAGCACAACTCCCAGTATTGCTGCAAATAGTATCCTGTGTTGCGGTGGTAACATGAAAGTTATCGTATGTGCCGGAATCCAGAATAGTGGAATAGTTTTCAGGAAGACAAAATTCCACTGAATGTCCCAATTGATGGACTTGAGTATTATTCCGGGATTGAAAGGGGTAAGAAATCCCCGAATCGTCCCCCCGGTTTGTTCAATATGCGTATCGGTGATTTTATGAAACGTCATGAAAACAGGTGCAAAAAAAATGTTCATTGTTGCACTAATAGTAAAAGCAGCAAGCACATGCCACCATGATCGTGTTTCAAAGATGCTGTTTCCGAGAAGTAGATTCCAGTTTTGATTGACTCCTAGTGTTGTTAATATTCCCGGTGCTCCTTTTGCGAAAATCACAAAAGCTGCTTTTATGCATATTCCCAGAAAGGCCCATACTATTGCTCTGGGGAGAATTCCGAACCCTGGCTTATAATATGTTCCTGTACGAATTCTTAGACCAATCACTTCACCCAGCGTTGCGAGTATTGCAAACTTTAACGCTGCCATGGCAAAGGGATGGTGGCTGTTAAACCACATATATCCTTCCATCACCTGAGGTATAAAGATGAATGGAGAGAGAAAAACTGCAACACAAACGATGAAGATAATATCTCTTTTCATGAAACTATTTTTCAATTCGGATTCTGGCATCTACAGCAACCACGCGATCTTTTGATCCCATCAGAGGGTTTAAATCCATCTCTGCAATTTCAGGCGCTGCCATAATAAGTGCACTAAGCCGCAATACAGTTTCTTTAAACTTCTCTTCATTGACAGGTTCCCTTCCGCGAATACCCTGAATGATTTTATAGCCTTTAAGGGTTTTTATCATGGTTTCTACTTCAGATTCATCCAAAGGAACAAGCCCTGAATTAACATCCTTGAAAACTTCGATGAAGATTCCACCCAGTCCGCAAAGAACCATATGCCCGAATTTAGGTTCTTTTTTTGCACCAACAAACAGTTCATGGCCCGAGAGCATTGGCTGTATTAAAATTGCGGTTGTTTCAGGAATGTTAATCATGCGTTTGAATTCCTGTATTGCTTTTTCATCGGAATCCACATTTAGTGAAACTCCGCCAATATCTGATTTATGTACCGGCCCTACAACTTTCATTGCCACGGGGTATCCTAATTTTCCGGCAGCATTGGCTACTTCTTCCACATCAGTAACTACAGCTTCACCGGCTCTGTCAATACCTGCAGCATCGAGAAGTTGCTGAATCTCCTCTGGAGAAATATACCCCTCATTGGCATTATTAATAACCTTCCGGATTGTTGAAGTATCAATTTTGAAGTTGTCCGGCTCTTTTACCAAAGGTTTAGGAGTATTAAAAACTTTTGTCAATGCATTTCCGAAGACCACTTCATCAGGGAAGAAGGTGTTTCCTTTAGCAATGAAGTGCTGAATTTCGTCTTTTACATTAATTATTGAAGGAAGGATCGGGAAGATAGGCTTTTTGCATGTGTGCATTTTTTCATGCAAAAGATCATAAACATCATATACGGGAAAAAGGCCGGGGCTGCCAAAAACTACGGCCATACCATCGATATTGTCAAATTTATGCTCGCAATGGTCGATAATATCACCGAGTTGCTGAGCAGTACCTGTGGCCAGAAAATCTATCGGGTTTGCCACTGAAGACCCGGGAAAAAGTTTTTCCAGAAGTTCTGCCGATTCAAGGTGCGGTATTTCGAGGCCTCCGTTTGAAAGAGTATCTGTCAGCATAACTGCCGGACCGCCGGCGTGAGTAATAATTGCAATATTTTTTCCTTTAAGTTCCTTATGCATAAAAATACAGGCAACAGTTGCGAGTTCTTCTCTGCCATAACACCGCACAATACCGGCATTTTTAAAAAGTGTATCTACAGCAACATCCGGGCTGGCCATTGCACCGGTATGTGAAGATGCTGCACGGGAACCTGCCTCGGAACTCCCTGCCTTTACAGCTGCTATTTTTGCACCTTTCTGAATTAGGCTGCGGGAGTGTTTAAGTAGTTTTTGCGGTTTATTTACACTTTCAATGTATAGGAGCTTCACAGGAGAACTTTCGCCATGTACATAAGTCTCGTCGAGATATTCAACGATATCTTCCACTCCCAATTGAGCACTGTTACCAACAGAATAGAGACTGTTAAAAGTAAGACCCATTGGAATTCCTGCTTCCATTATGAAAACGGCAGTAGCACCGGAACCGCTTATGAAATCCACGCCTTTGGGATCTGTTTTGGGAATTGGAGTTGTAAATACGCCATTGTGGTGAGTGTTGAACATTCCAACACAGTTGGGGCCTATTAATGATCCGCCGACACTGTCAATGATATCAACAACTTCTTTTTCCAGTTTGGCTCCGGCTTCATTTTCTTCACTAAACCCTGCAGATATAATAATAAAGGCACGCGTTTCCTTTTGGCGTGCCAGAATCTCTACAGTTTGAGGGCAGTATTTTGCAGCTATTGCGAGGATAGCCATGTCAGTGTGAGGTAATTCATCCACTGACTTATAACACGGTAAACCCTGAACCTCATTTTCTTTTGGATTTACCACATAGAGGTCTCCGGCAAACTTTCCATCCGTGAGATTTTTTAGAATTTTTCCTCCCGGTTTTCTGATATCATTGGAACCGCCAACAACAACAATACTGTTGGGCTTAATTAATTTATTGTTAATCATAGCGATAACACTGTTTTATGGGTTCTCCCCGAAAACGTTTTCTAAGGGGTCGCTAAGGTATGAAAATTGTTACAATTTCTGCCTTATCTTTGCAAAAAATCCAACGTATGTTTACAAACGATCCTTTCGGAGCTGCATTCCAGGATATCATAAATGGTAACCCCGCAAACGACATTCTTGTTAAGTGTTCTGCTGCTGAAGATGAGTGGCTGAATCCGGAATATTTTTTCAGGGATTTTTCTAAAATGCCTGTTACAGAGCAGACAGCTCTGAAGATGGCAAGAGGGAAAATTCTTGATGCGGGAGCCGGGTCGGGAAGTCATTCGCTTTGGCTTCAGGAAAAAGGATTTGACGTGAAGTCGATTGATATTTCTCCCGGTGCAGTAAAGGCTATGGAAGTTCGTGGTGTTAAGAATGCACTTCTTCAGGATTTTTTTGCTTTAAAGGATGAAAGATTTGATACTATCTATATGCTGATGAATGGCATTGGTATGGTGAAAGATATCAACGGATTAGAGTCATTTCTTGAATTCGTTAAAACAATTTTAACTCCGGGTGGTCAGATTCTGCTTGACAGTTCCGACCTGAGATACCTTTTTCAGGAGGAAGATGGATCGATGTGGATAGACCTTAATGCTCCTTATCACGGTGAAGTTGAATACAAGCTTTCCTATAAGGATATTTCCGGAGAACCGTTTAAATGGCTTTATGTCGATTATTATACTTTGGATCATTATGCTCAGCTTCATGGTTTTTTATTAGAGCATATTTATGAAGATGATCATTTTAATTACCTTGCAAAACTATCATTAAGATAATTTTCTTCCTGCAATTTATAATTGTAAAGGCTTTCATATAAGATTTTTTGTTATTTTTAAGGGTCATGAAAAGTTTTATATATGTCTGATAATTTATCCCTGGAAAGGCTGAGGATGGAAATATCCGAAATTCAGCATGAGCGAGATGCCTTATTAAAAAGAGTTGCAGATTTGGAAGGTTTTGTGGCACAGTCCAAAGCCCTTGAGAATGATCTTTCTGATCGAATTGCAATCGCAAATCAAAAAGAGCTTGAAGTAGAAGAACTTCTAAATGCTACCCACAGTATTTTAGAGCAGGCTGACTTTAGTGTTACCGCAAAACGTATTTTTGATGCATGTGCACGAACCATAGGCGCCAGAGCAGGATACGTAGCACTTTTGTCTGATGATGGCAGTGAAAATGAGCTGTTGTTTCTGGAAGACGGAGGGATGCCTTGTACGGTTAATCCTGAATTGCCGATGCCTATCAGAGGATTGAGGGAGCAAGCTTACCGAACAGGAAAGGTCGCGTACGATAATGAGTTCATGAAAAGTGAGTGGGTAAAATTTATGCCCAAGGGTCATATGGCTTTGCGAAATGTCCTGTTTAGCCCTCTTAACATAGAAGGCAAAACTGTGGGTATTATGGGTATGGCCTGTAAGGATGGAGACTTTAACGACCATGATGCGCGTCTTGCAGCTGCATTTGGTGAATATGCAGCCATTGCACTAATGAACAGTTGGAATATTGAGAAGCTAAAAGATTCCAATGACCTCTTAGGTAAAACAAATAATACTAAGGATAAAATACTGTCAATTATATCACATGATTTGATAACTCCACTTAACAGTATTGCCGGTTTATCGGATGTTATTTATACTAACGTGGATGAAGGTAAAATGGAGGATATTAAACATCTTTCCGGCGTAATATCCAGATCTGCAAAGCATAATCATCAATTGTTGTTTGATCTGCTACAATGGTCAAGAGCACAATCGGGAGAAATAGCGTTTAATCCAACACAGATTGTAGTCAATGATTTATTTAGTGAATTAAATGAAGCACTATCTCCACAGGCCAATTCTAAAAACGTTACTTTGGATTTTCAAAAAAATGATGAAACTGTTTATGGTGATAAATCGATGCTTGTAACGGTATTAAAAAACCTGATATCCAATGCTGTAAAATTTTCTTTTGAGAATAGTAGTGTTAATATTCGTTTTGAAACGACTGATTCTGATTCTGTTTTTATTGTCAGGGATTTTGGAGTTGGTATGGATATTACTAAAGTTGAGGAGATCTTGCATTCGGATAAAGTTTCCTCAGTTCCCGGCACATCGAAGGAGCGGGGTACAGGCTTTGGCCATATGATTATTCGTGAGTTTCTTGAAATGCATAAAGGCTCATTGCAGATAGATAGCGAAGCGGGTAAAGGATCTGAGTTTAAGATAGTGCTGCCGAAGAAGGCTAAATAATTATCGATAAATAATATAATCGGTAATCCGCTAATATACCATTAACCCAGGAATAAATATTATTTCCCGCAGATATCGCAGAAAACCGCAGATTTCAATGCTTTTTTCTGCGATAATCAGCGTAATCTGCGGGATATAAGTTTTCGAGGTATCATTACGGACGTACAAAAAATATCATTTCTTAGTACTGTTTTCCCTGAATTCAGAATCACTCTTCGTTTTTGAAAACAAACCCACGAATCCCGATATTCATTTTCGAAGAATAAACCGCTAAGTACTTAATATGAACATCTTAGATACCGCTCTTACCCTCTTACCCTCTCACATTCATACCCTCTTACCCCAAAACCCTCTTCATTTTCGAAGACTTATAAATGCTATTCAAAACCAACTGCTTTGTAAACATCTAAATGTCAATAAATTACAAACTTTGGCACGGGCGTTGCTTTATAGTCAGC
>PKSY01000104.1 GCA_002869405.1 Marinilabiliales bacterium | reverse complement strand
GTAGGATTGCAGAATGCAGGACATCACTTTTTCGGAGATACGGAAAACCTCAATGCTGATCGGTTTAAGTCGTTTATCAGCAGACTGGACGATATTTTAGAGAAAGTACTTTAAAGTTTTTGAATGAAGATTACAGGCAGTAAAGCAGCCGGAAACTATTTTACGGTATTCATCATCCTCTGGGGCATTTTATCGCTGTGGCAGGCCGCAAATTCCGGGCTTATCCACGATGAAGCATACTACATGCAGTATGCGCTTCACCCCGATACGGGATTCTTTGACCACCCCCCAATGACAGGATGGCTGATGATTCCGGGGCTTAAACTTTTTCATGGAGCCTTAGGTGTTCGGTTTTCATTTGTTATCACAGGAATTCTGACCATAATGGGGCTTTTCTACCTCATTAAACCATCCGGAAAGGATCAGGTTAAGCTTCTTACCCTGCTGCTGATGACCATGCCTGTTATCCATGTGGGTTCATTTCTGGCCGTACCGGATATACCAATGGTCTTCTTTTCCGTAATGTTCTTTATCTTCCTGAAACGATATCTCTTTAATGACAACCTGCAGAATGCCTTGCTCTTAACACTTCCCATTGCCGGGATGCTCTACTCCAAGTATCATGGTATCTTATTGGTTTTCTTTACCATAATTGCCTTCCCGGAGTTTTTTAAACGAAAGAGCTTTTATGTTATCACTGTGGTCTCAATTCTGCTTTTCCTTCCGCATATTCTGTGGCAGTATCAGCATGACTTTATTACATTGGGGTATCATCTGAGTGGAAGAGTTAAGGCCTGGTCGCCACTTTTTATTGCTGATTATGTGGGCGGGCAACTTTTACTTTTCGGTGGACTGGCTACCATTCCAATGTTACTGGCAGCGATTATGCCCAGGACAAAGGATCCCTTTTCCCGGATTTTGAAGTTCAACCTTGTCGGGATACTGATTTTTTTCCTTGTGGCATCATTCCGCATGCATATCGAAGCCAACTGGACAGTTTGTCTAGCAGTGCCAATTGTTTATCTTTCATATCATGGGTTTGAAAACTCGGAGAAGCTCAGAAAGTGGTTAAAAATTCTTGCAATACCGACTATCCTCATTTTACTTATAGCAAGAGTTTTTATTGTTTATGATTTCCTTCCGGAGAAATATCAGCGCAAAAATGAATTCCATGGCTGGGATGGCTGGGCAAAGCAGATAGAACAACTTGCCGGTGACAGGCCGGTAGTATTTATGAACTCCTATCAAAAAGCATCAAAATTTGCCTTTCTAACCGGACGCTTTTCCCACACATTTAATTCTGTGCGATATCGAAAGAATCAGTATGATCTGTGGGACAACGAAGAACGCGTTCAGGGCGAAGCGGTATTCTTCATGCCCAACAATGATGTATTTTCCCTCCCCTACATCGACAACGCTGAAATCGACAGCTTTAAGACTTCATGGGGTGAATATTTGTATTATTCTGTTGTCCCGGATTTCACTTCATACAATAAGGTAATTATTGAATTCACTATCACATCTCCCGGTAAAGACGCACCGCCGTGCGTCTCTAAGATACACCTCACCAACCCCTACCCCTACGAAATAAACATCACCCAAAAAGGTCAAAAACCCGTCCATTTTGTGGCCACAATCTTTGATAAAAAGATGCGGGAAGGATATGAGGAGTATCTTATTGCAGAAGATATTCGTTTAGCTCCCGGAGAACAAAGGGATATCTCCTTGTCAGTTCCGATGCCTGAAGAGCCCGGAGTATACTACATCTCAATAGGTTTGGCAGTAGACTGGCTGCCTCCGGGGTACAATTCCAAATTTCAAAAAATTATTGTTGAATAAGCGCTGAAACGCTGAACAATGCACATTTGCAGCTGTTTATACAGCCATAAACGAGAATATAATGGCTGATATAAAACGAGAATATACCAATGGTGAAGTGACGGTAATCTGGCAGGCGGCGAAATGCATTCATGCGGCATCATGTTTCAGAGAGTTACCGGAGGTTTTTGACCCTTCACAAAGGCCATGGATTAATATGGATGGTGCAGATACAGACCGCATCATTAAGCAGGTAAAAAGATGTCCAACCGACGCATTAACATACTATATGAACAAGGAAAAAGAACAGGAAAACAACCCACAGATAACTGAGGTTGAAGTACTAAAAGATGGTCCCGTACTGGTAAAGGGTAAATTAAACTACAAGGATAACAAAGGCAATTCAAAAGAAATTGATGGAGTAATGGCCTTATGCCGTTGCGGAGCATCCAAAACAAAACCCTTCTGCGATGGCACACACCATCATGTAGGGTTTTCGGATGATAAATAGTCTTAATCCACCATCAAAACCAAACCTTTCAAATATTCTGTTTCCGGGTGATAGATGTTCACCGGATGATCGGCAGGTTGTGTAAGCTGATGCAGTATTCGTACTGTACGGCCGGTTTGTGCAGCTCCTGTAAAAACAGCCTTGCGGAAATCCTCGCGTGTAATAACCTGTGAGCAGCTGAAAGTAAAAAGAATACCACCCGGCTGCAAGGCTTCAAAAGCCATTTTGTTGATACGCGCATAGGCTTTCATGGCGTTGGAATGTGCATCACGGTGCTTGGCAAAAGCCGGTGGATCCAACACAATAACTCCATACTTCCCTTTCGACTGCTTGAAGAACTCAAATGCGTCCATAGTGACTCCCTTGTGCTTCACATCCTCGCCGAAATTATTCTTCATAATATGGTTCGACATCTCCACTGCTTTAGCAGAGATATCAACTGTGTTTACCTCTTTGGCTCCACCTTGTAAAGCAAAGGCTGAGAAACCTCCTGTGTATCCAAATACGTTGGCCACCAATTTATCTTTTGAATATTGCCCCACAAGCTTTCTGTTCTCACGCTGATCGATGAAAAATCCTGTTTTCTGTCCTGTGATGTGATCTACATCGAAGCGTATGCCGTATTCTGTGACATGGGATAGTGATGCTTCACCCCAGAGTAGTTTATCACCCTCAATGCTGTCGTCTTTCTGGTGTATAGTTGAGCTGCTTTTTGAGAGGACTCCGGTCACTTTCAGGCCGGAGATATTACGGAAAATTTTTGCAAAAAGTTCCAGGTGACGAAACATCCCGGCAGAGTGAGCTTGTAAAACAACCACACCATTATAGTAGTCGGCAATGAGTCCCGGGAGATTGTCACCTTCACCATGAATGAGGCGGAATACGGTTGTCTCTTCGTTATTCAGAAAACCAAGGTTTCTGCGTGCATCCACAGCATTGGTTATTTTCTCTGTCCAGAAGTCTTCATCAATTGCTCTTTGCATAAAGCTAAAAATTCTCACGGTAATCGACCCCTTCTGGTAGTGCCCTGTGGCGAGGTAGTTATTGTCATTATCAAAGACCTCCACGATATCACCATCGACCGGTTTTCCCATGATCTTTTTTATGGCGCCGGAAAAGACCCAAAGATGGAATCTGCGCAGCGAGCGCTCCTTGCCTGACTTCAGTATTACTGCCGGATATTGCATCTGTTTTTCTGATTTTAAATGCAAAATAACGGTTTTCTCAATTCTTAAAAAACTTAATCTTAAATTTGCATGTAATTTAAGAATAATGAGAGCATTATAAGAATACGCCGCGCAGTACATCCGGCCTATAATATTCCATTATAAAACCGTTATATTTAAGATGAGAAGATAGTTCTCAATCGCAAAACGAAAAAAAAGATATATGGATAATAATTTTGACCCCAATGGTGTAGGTATTGCCAATGGCTGTTATTTTGGGCTTCCCATTGAACCTCAGGACTCAGACCTCATTCTTCTGAGCTATCCCTGGGATGTGACTACATCTTATCGTCCGGGTGCCTCAAAAGGGCCGCAGGCAATCATCAATGCATCACTGCAACTGGATCTTTACAACTCCAGAGTTCCAAAGGCATGGGAGAGCAAAATCGCCACAATAGAACCGGAAGCTGAGATATCACAAAGGAATCACTATTTCCGTCCCTTTGCAAAAGGTGTAATTGAGCAGCTTGAAAAAGGTGTTAACCCCAAGGATCACGACTTACTGCGGCTCATGCGCATCGTAAACAGAGGCTGTGAATACCTCAACAACCATGTATATGAAAACGCAAAAAAATGGCTTGAAACAGGAAAAATGGTTGGTGTTGTTGGTGGTGACCACAGTGTTCCTCTGGGACTGGTAAAAGCACTGGCAGAAAAACACGACGACTTTGGAGTTCTCCAGATAGACGCCCATGCGGACCTCAGGAAAGCATTTATGGGACTCAAATACAGCCATGCTTCAATAATGTATAATATCACTCAGGAAAAATCTGTATCAGCTCTAATACAGGTTGGGATCCGCGATCTTTGTCAGGAGGAGATTGACAGAATTAATAAAGATGACAGGATTACAACTTTTATGGATGAAGCGTTGAAAAAACGCGAATTTATTGGAGAAAACTGGGATACTGTTTCTGATGAAATTATCGATGCGCTTCCGGAAAAGGTATATATCTCTTTCGATATTGACGGGCTGGATCCTTCCCTCTGCCCTAATACCGGCACTCCGGTTCCGGGCGGATTAAAATATGATCAGGTGATTTTTCTTCTCCGAAAAATTGCAGAAAAAGGGAAAAAAATCATCGGCTTTGACCTTAATGAAGTGGCGCCGGGAAAAGATAGTGAATGGGATGCCAATGTGGGCGCAAGAATCCTGTTTGAGTTGTCTCTCTTGATGATCACCAACGGTGTGAAAGCCTGATGGCAGAGCCGGAGTTTCACAAAAACAATAATAAATGGTTTGCCGGCAACATCCTGAAGGCAATCCGTGATTTTCAGATGCTGGAACCCGGCGAAACTGTTGCAATTGGTTTGTCGGGGGGCATCGACAGCACGGTTTTGCTTTATGCAATGGCATATATCAACAGGTATTCACCGGTTACCTACGATAT
>PKSY01000182.1 GCA_002869405.1 Marinilabiliales bacterium | reverse complement strand
GATTTTTAAAATGAAACGTTCGATATTTATATTATTTCTTGGAATAATACTAGCTTCGATTTTGTCCTCCTGTGGCGGCTATACAAAGCTCGCTGTACTTGGCTTCTCAAAGAAAGAAGTTAAAGAATTGCAATACACTGCCGAGCCGGGAACCTTTTTAGATCCGATGGCTGCAGTTGTTGTTGAAGTGTGGGCTCACCCTGAAAGAAATCCAATAAAGGATACCGCGAGATTTATGCTCAAGCCTCCCCCAATGGAGTGGGTTAAAAATGAAACAGTGCCGGGAGAAGCCCCTGTTCCCGTACGTATCTATAAACCGAAAAAGACTGTTGCTGAGTATAATGTCCCGGTTATCGTGTTTTATCATGGTGGCGGTTACATCGCCGGGAGTGTGGATGAATATGATCTCTTTGCCCGTAAGATAGCCCGCGATTCACGGTGTATTGTGGTAAGTGTGGAGTATCGTCTGGCGCCGGAGTTTCCCTATCCCGCTGCTGTGAACGACTGCTATGCTGCGCTGGAGTGGGTTGCAGAGAATGCTGAAAAATGGAATGGCGACCCGAAGAAGCTGGTGGTGAGTGGTGAGAGTGCCGGCGGCGGCCTCGCAACCGTGATGACGCTTATGTCTTACGACAATGGTGGTCCCGATATTGATTTGCAGATGCTTTGGTATCCTTCCACCATGGTTTCCGATGAGGTAACTGATTCCAGAAAGTATTTCACAAAAATGACCGGTCGCGATTACCTTATTCCCGAGAGCTACCTGCGCAATGTGCTTGAGAGTTATGTGCCTGACAGTACAATGTGGCGCACCAGGTATGTCTCCCCGGTATATGCAGCGCTCAACAGCGAGTTGCCGGAAGCATTAATTTATACCTGTCAGTGTGACCCTTTGCGTGATGAAGGCAGATTATATGCCGAACGGCTTTCAGAGGCAGGCGTACCTGTCACATACACGGAAGTGGAGGGTATGGTGCATGCCTTTATGATTATTGGAAATGTATTTCCTCAGGCAGGTGATGCCTTCCGCAGAAGCGGAAAATTTGTGAGGGATTATTATGGATACTAATAATTGAAATAACTATTTAAAGGATGAAGCAAAGAGCGACAATACCGGTTTTTATCCCTGAAGAGGCGTGCCCTCACCGGTGTGTATTCTGTAATCAGCACCATATTACCGGAAAGGCAAAGGCGCCATCCACCGCACAGGTAAAAAAAATCATTGAGGAGCATCTGGTCACCCTGAAAGGTATTCCTCACCTCGAAGTAGCTTTTTTTGGTGGCAGCTTCACCGGTATTCCTATCAGTCAACAGCAAGAGTATCTTGAGGTTGTAAGGCCTTTCATTGAGCGGGGCATTATTCACTCAATAAGGATCTCTACCCGTCCGGATTATATTACAAAAGAGATTTTGGCGGTTTTAAAGTCCGGTCATGTGAGGACTATTGAACTCGGCGCCCAGAGTCTTGATGAGGAGGTTCTGCGACTTTCCGGACGAGGGCACAGTGTTGAAGATGTGGAGAATGTTGCATTGATGATTAATGCACATGGTTTTGATCTGGGCTTGCAGATGATGACCGGGTTGCCCGGCGATACACCACAGAAATCAGAATACACTGCAAAGAGAATCATTGATCTTGGCGCTAAGAACACTCGCATTTATCCAACGCTTGTGGTGAAGGATACAGATTTGGAGATATTGTGGAGATCAGGTGATTATGAAGCTTTGACCATCGCACAAGCCATTGAATTCAGTATAAAGCCATACCTGCTGTTTGAGGAGGCCGGTGTGGAGATTATTCGTGTGGGATTGCATCCTTCAGAGGGCTTTCTAAGTGGAGATGACCTGCTGGCAGGACCTTTCCATGTGGCTTTCCGGGAGCTTTTACTGACGGAAGTATGGAAGCGTATCTATCAAAAAATTGATTGCCCGGAAAAGAAAAATGCCATTACCCTTGTTGTGCCTGAGGAAGAGTTACAATTCGCTGTTGGTCACGGTGCTTCCAATAAAAAGATGCTTCAGAACAGATTCAGGTATGTGAATTATCTGCCAATTAAACGATTGGAGTTTCCTGGCTGCTCACAAGTTTTTTCATTAATCTAAAATAACGAAGCCTGTTCACCTCCAACTGGCCGTATAAGATCTGGATGATCTGTGGCAGGAGAATTCACCAAAGTGCTCACCTGGTGCATTTGCATAGCGCTGCTGTTTGGGGAAATACAGAGTTTTTTCTGCATCTCCGGGTCGGAAGTTTCGAGCCATTTTCTTTCAATCGATGGACTCAGAATCACAGGCATCCGGTTGTGTATTGTACTCATGATTTCATTGGGCTTCATGGTGAGGATGGAGAAAGTTTCAATATTAATGTCTCCCGGAGCAGACCAACGATCCCAGATACCTGCCATCGCAAACAAAGGGTGTTCTTTGAGGGTTATAAACATCGGTATCTTTATCTTGCCGACTTTTTTCCATTCATAAAAACCGTTGCTTAACACCAGACATCTGCGCGAAGAGATACTATTTTTAAAAGCCGGTTTTTCTGCTGCAGATTCGGATCGCGCATTAATAAGTTTATTGCCAATGGCAGCATCTTTGGCCCATGATGGTATTAATCCCCAGCGCAGATATGAGATTTTCCCAGGCTCTTCGTTTGTGATAACCGCGAGTTCCTGAGTGGGGGCACAATTATATCGTACCTTCCAGGTGCTTCCGTCAATTTTTATATGAAAGCGATTTTCAACCTCTTCTGCCAGCGCCGCAAATGAATATCTTCCGCACATTGGATTTTTTCTTAAAGATACAATCTTCCTGCAAAGTATGGTATTTTTCAGGAATTTCATCATATTTGTTCAGCGAAAAACCAATCAAGTAGATTATGAAGAAATTTGCTGTAGTACTATCAGGATGCGGTGTTTATGATGGCGCTGAGATACATGAAGCTGTGATGACACTTTATGCTATTGAGAAGCACGGTGCCACGTATCAGTGTTTTGCCCCGGATATCGAGCAGGCTCATGTTATCAATCATTATATTGGAGAAGTTGTGGATGAGAAGCGAAATGTGCTTGCTGAATCGGCGCGCATTGCACGTGGACGGATAAAGCCATTGAGTGCTTTTTCAGCACTGGAATATGATGCCATTGTATTTCCCGGTGGTTTTGGGGCGGCGAAAAATTTAAGTACCTATGCTTTCTCCAATGGTGACGGATATGAGGTGAATACAGAAGTAGCAGCGGTAATTCGTGAGATGGTTGCGGAGCGCAAACCTGTGGGAGCGATGTGTATTGCGCCGGTAATAGTTGCCGAGGTATTGGATGATGTTCAGGTGACTGTAGGTCAGGATGAGGGTACTGCACTGGCTATCGAGCGTACGGGAGCCAAACATATAAATACTGGTATTGGTCAGGTTACTGTTGATACCAAACACAGAGTATATACTACTGCATGCTATATGCAGGATAAAACGCTTGTGGAGATTGCAGAGAGCACCAGCAATCTGATAGAGCGGATGATGGCTGATTTGAAATAGTTTTTTCGGATTTTTTTGTTTTTATGGGTAACAAAATGGTTGTTTTGGTATAAAGCAACAGGTACCTGTTATGGATTGATATGGCGGCTTATGCGAATGGGCTGGATGGGGGAGTTGTGTGCTGTGGTGTTGAAAATAATAGGTACGGGTGTGAAGGCGAGGCAGGGGGATAAAAAATTGACCCTTTCAAAGGGTAGATTTATCCAAAAACTACGAAAAACACCCCTATCCAAACAATCAATAACCAACAAGCAGTAATTTATACCAATTCCAAATAATCCTACTTCCGACCAAAATCCGCCGGAATCTCTCCCCAGGCCTCAGTCTCCCACTTGATGATCTCATTGGGCCACTCATTGGTCCTGATCCACTTTAAGCCCCTGTCAACAAGCTGAAACAATGCCTCCGTCTCCTGATTGCGTGGCAGCTTGGTCTTTATCTCCTTATTTCGTAACCATGCCATTGCTGTCCGTGAATCAGAATATATCGGAAGATCCAGATCTCGCTGTTTCAGAAACGCTATGCCATGCACCAACGCCAAAAATTCACCAATATTTACTGTCCCTTTTCCGAACGGGCCAACATGAAACAGTTTTGCTCCGGTCTCAGTGTCTACTCCCTGGTATTCAAGCTTCCCCGGGTTTCCGGAACATGCAGCATCCACAGAAATACTTGGATATATCGGTTTCCCCTTGGCTTCAATCTCTTCTTTGGTAAGCTTGCTGGTGGTCTTTTTCCCCCAGTAGTCATGGTAGTCTGAACGGAATGCCAGTGTCGCATCTTCAAGCGATGTAAAAGACTTGTACTTTGCCCCGTCAAAATTCTCTACCTGTCGCCGGCATTCATGCCACTTTTCGTAGATGCCCGGATTATGCCCTTCCCATACCACATAATATTTTTTCCTGACTGCCATGGTTTTGTGTTTATATGATAACAGCACATACTTTGGTTTTATATGTGCTGTTGCAAAGGTAGAAAGGATTAATGAGTTTATTCCTCAATAAAATGACTATTCCATTTTCCCTAAACGTAACATATTTGTTTTTCCAAACTCATACACCGGACCGCTGGCGAGATTAATGATGACATCACCTTTTTTCAACGCATTGCATTCAGAGAGAATTCTCTTCATTGCTTCAATGGTTTTACTGGTAGATCCTTTAGGCTCCAGATAGAATGCTTCAACGCCCCAGATTAGTGAAAGCGTATGCACCAGATGAGGTCTGTTGGTGAAAATAAATAATTTAGTATTTGGTCTTTGCGATGATAGCTTAAAGGCCGAATAACCTGAGTTTGTAAGAGTATTAATGGAAGCTGCTCCACATTGTTGTGCCAGAATGCAGGATTGATTGAGCACTGCATCTGATACAAACCTGTCGCTTTCGGGAGATGCAAGTAATGGTTTTCTATGGTACGGATATTCTGATGACTCAGCCTCCTGAATGATTTGTCGCATGGTTTTTACAACCTCAACCGGGAAGTTGCCCACTG
>PKSY01000183.1 GCA_002869405.1 Marinilabiliales bacterium | reverse complement strand
GGTTGTTGGTTATCGGTTGTCATTGTTGTTGGTTGTTAGTTTTTGGTTGTTGGTTGTTGGTTGTCATTGTTGTCATTGTTGTCAGGTTGCAAGATGACCCGACAGGTTTTTCTCCTGTCGGGTCTGGAGTATCAGGGTTTTATTTTGTTGTTGTCATCGTTGTCATTGTTTCATCCTCCGAAGTCTTGACGTAGGAGGGTCTTTCCGGAGAGCCGCCGATTTATCGCGGCTCGGGGTTATTATTATCGCGACCCGGCTTATGTTCATCGCGACTCGGGGGTTATTTTTATCGCGGCCCGGCATGGATTATCGCTTCTCCCTTATATACTGTTCTGCGGCAATCAGATGCTCCGGCCGCCCCATGTCGAGCCAGAAAATTTCCGGCTTTTCGATACCGATGGTTTTAAGTTCGTTACACGTTCGGATATACTCCGGAATGATGGGAAAGACTTTCTCTCCTGATTCCGGAATAAGCTTTTGAGCGGCTTCCTGATTCACCACATGTATACCGCCAAAAGCATAAGCTTTATCACACTTTTGATCACTATTCAGAATCTGCTCACCGGTTTTTCTGTTCTCCCAGCCGCCAAGCCGCATATTATCATCAAAAAGCAGATACCGCGATGTGTCTCTTTGATTCACCAGCAACGAGATATCATTTCCGCAATTTTCATGATTTTGATAAAATTCCTTTAAGTCAAGATCGGTCAGGATATCCACATTATGCACCAGAAAAGGCCCGGGTGTGGAAAAATGTTTTGAAGCATTTACCAGTCCGCCACCGGTATCTAGCAGTTCATCACGCTCATCAGCAATGGTAATATTTACATTGTAGTTATTATGCTTTCGCAGATGCTCAATCACCTGATCTCCGTGATGATGGATATTTATAACAAACTCATCAAAACCAAATTCCCTAAGCTTTATGATAAGATGATGAAGCATCGGTTGTCCGTTGATCTCAACCAGTGCTTTGGGTTTGTTTTTGGTAAGATTACCAAGACGGGTTCCTTTTCCGGCAGCAGGGATAAATACCTTCATACAATTTTGATTGACATACAAAGGTAAGCATACCTGATATGCGAAAAAACTTTTCTTTAGAGTTTTTCAGGTTTGCAGAGGTGCTTTTTGTTATCTGCCTCAAGGTCACACTTTTTACACCTGTATTCGGGATCTTTAACCTTACGCTTTTTCTTATCCCGCTTACACATCTCTTTACTCATATCCTTCTATTGTGTTGTGAAATTAACAAAGAAGAGGGTCTATTGTTCCCGGTGCAAAAAATCAATTGTAACGTCGAAATGATCATTAATACGTCTTTTCAGTTGTTCAGCGCAGTAGACCGAGCGATGTTGTCCGCCGGTACAGCCAAAAGCTACGGAGAGGTTGTTAAAACCACGTTCCAGATAGTTCTCAACAGCCGGTTTTACCAGATTCCAGGCATTTTCCACAAATGCAGCCACCTCCTCATACTCTTCCAGATAATCGATCACAGGTTGATCCATTCCGGTAAGTTTTTTGTACTCCGGAAGTCTTCCCGGGTTTGGCAAAGCGCGGCAGTCGAATACAAACCCTCCGCCATTGAGACCGGGATCAACAGGGTAGCCTTTCATGTATGAGAAACTTGAAAGGTGGATGGTAAGCCCTTCTTTATACTCCAATGTTTGGAAACGTTCATCAGCAGCGATAAACTCACAAACCTGATTTAGTTGAGGAAAATCCCTCCACAATGTTTCTTTTGCGATGAGACGCTTAAGGTTTTTTACAGCAAAGGGAATACTCTTCACAAAATGGAGCTTCGACTCCACCAGTCCGCGGAAGCCATATGCACCAAGTACCTGCAGGGTTCTCAGTAAAACGACCTTATCAAACCCGGCTCTGAATGCTGTTGCTGTCTGACCTAAGGAATCGTTGTTAATCGAAATAAAGTATTCCAGCATTTCATCGCGCACCTGCTGAGGAATATCTGCCCGCGCCTGATAAAGTAATGAAACAACATCATACGCACGTGGCCCTTTTCTTCCACCCTGATAATCAATGTATCGCAATTCATCATCCTTTATCATGATATTTCTGGATTGAAAATCACGAAACATAAAGAAATCCGATGGAAGTGCTTCGATATCCCCGCAAAGGGAAAGAAAATCCTACTCCAGCAACTCTTCCCGGAAAGGAATATCTGCAGGTTTAAGGAAACAATATTTGAAATAATTCAGATCCCATAGAATCGCCTGTTTATCGAATCTGTCGGTGGGAAAAGCCACAGAGTAGTCCAATCCTTCATGGCCGATTGTCTGAAACTTTGCTAAATCCCTCAGCGCCATTTTCAGATATTGATACACCTCCCCTTTCTCATCATACTCCTTCTCTTTGAAAAGCATATCGGCCAGCGATGAAACACCCAAATCTTCCAGCAGATAGGCTGTACTGTCATCATTAACAATATAGAGCTCAGGAACCGGCAATCCTTTCTCCATAAACGATGTGGTGTAGGATATAAAGGCCTTATTCTCTTCGGGTTGCTCACCAATGGCTCCAATCACCGATCTTTCATTATCCTGAAGACGATAATAGGTTCTGTTGGATCCGGCCCCGGGGAGTTTGTTAATTTTGGCGGGTTCAGTTCCGAAGTGGGTATTATAGAGAGATGTAAGTTCTTTCATGTGGTAAAGATAGATAGAAACGGTTGAAATATACAGTCATGGCACAATTATATTAAGCCACGATAGATTGTACCTTGGAACATAAACCAAAAAAGTCAGCAAAATAGCATCTTATCAACAATCAACACCGTGACCCACCATATAGAACCCAAAATAAACTTGCAATTCTCAAATAAATACATTATACTTACACACATAATACTCAAAAAGTATATGCAAATATGCATTTACTTTCTTTCAACATTACCAACTTAACTCTAAAAACCAATTAATATGAAACAGGTTAAACTACTATTCATCATAACAATTCTCATTTTCTCAAAAGTATCACATTCTCAACTATCTCAGCACCTTACTTCAACAACATACCCTTAAGTAATTATAGAAAACGGGACGGATTACAGTACTTCGCCTGACAACATTACTGTTTCTCCTGAATTAACTATTCTGGAGCTTCCGGGAACAAACAACAGTGGAATGCTTCCGGCTGACATGGTATACATTTCAGCTCTTGATAAGCTCTATATCGCAGGGATGAGTGGCATCCAGGTAGTAAACACAAATATAAACAGCATCGAAAACAGCATGCAGTACACCTGTGGACGATATACTGAATGGGATGCAAGTGATTGGCCAAACAGAAGAATTGAGTATCAATATAATAGCACAGCTAACAGATATGAAATATTTTGGCTTTCTGAGACTGGAAATATTTTTATCTATGATGCATCAAACTGCCAAAGGGTTCAAACTTTAAATATTGGAGACGAATATCATAAATCAAGGCAGATTTCAATTAATCCTTATACAGAGGAATTGATTGCAGTAACAAATTACGCGCTAGAAACACTCCCATACAAAGCAGAATTTACTGCCTTTTCTTATAATACTACAACTCAACTCTATGAAAAAATAATCTATAGCCCATTGGTATCATTACCCCAACTGGCATATAATTCAAACACCAACACTATTTGTATCCCTGCTGGTGATCGATCAAAGATATTCCTCATGGATGCCAACTTTGAGAGAAAGCGTATAATACCCGGCATCCAATGGATTTCCTTTCCGAGGCTTGACAGATCTGCCAACAATGCTGTTGATGCAACTGACCTGCTTGAAATGATAAATATACCTCCAACCTATTGTGAGATAGAACATCAAGGAATTGTTTCAAATGCAGACTTCCAACCTCCTAATTGGATTTGGAACCAAACAAATATGGATGAAATAATATCTTCAAAAGGATATAAACTTACCACAACATATATTGGCTCTTCCCCCGAAAACGTTTTTATTGATATTCATGGCTCAAGAGTATCACCAACAACCTACATGTCGGTTACACATCAACATGAAAACTGGCTGGGATATTTCCTACCCTACACGTGTCATGTGGAAGATGCGTTTAGGAAATGTTGGGATGATATAAAAATCATTAAGACCCAAAAGTGGTCAATGGTACGTTTAGCACCGGGAACTCCGTTTCTTTCTTACCCTCAGGATCCATACCTGTATGATGGAGACATGGTAGTGGTGGAGATGTTTGATAATGCCTATTTCCAATGGGATCAACCGGCAATCCCAATTTTGGATGTAGCGGTTCAGGAGCCTCAGTACTTCTCCTGGCAGGAGGAACCGGATTATGTCCCTGTTGTGGTGGAACTCGATCCAAACGACCCGGCAGATGAGGTGGCCGTTTTTGTTAACAATGAGTGTCAGGGAGCTGCCGTAGTAACCGGTACAACAAATACCATTAATGCCTATATTCTGGATAACTCCTCCATAGGTGATACCATGGAGATTGTCACATATACCTCTTCTGCCAAGGAAAATAAAGTAAAAAAACACAAAGGATATTTTATTTTCAATCCTGAGACAGGAAAAAGCACCAAAACAGTTTTAACTAAGAATAACTGGAGCTACTATTACCTACCGTTAAAAAACACAACAGCAGACATTGATAAATACTCCTTTAACAGATTATCTATATATCCTAACCCCACAACAAATAAGATCACCTGGAGGTTATTTCTTTCAGAACCCGATCATATTGTTTATCACATCTTTGATTCAAAAGGACAAGAAATATTAAAAGTTGACCAGGGATACAATCAGGCCGGAAATCATTCATCAACAGTTGATTTAAAAGCATATAACCTTAGACCTGGAGTATATTTCTTCCATGTGGCCGGAAATAAAATAAATCTGGTAAAGAAAATAGTTGTCAGATAGTTCAATTATTAAGGATAAACAAGAAAATTACTTTCTATGCAACTTAGATCTGTTATCAATTTAACCCTAATTACTGTGCTATTCTGCATTTCTGTAAATTGTTCTGCTACCGTTCTGATTGT
>PKSY01000346.1 GCA_002869405.1 Marinilabiliales bacterium | reverse complement strand
TCAGCATCCAGATGAGCAGCACCGCTGATTTCAACTTCAAATTTTTCAGCACTTCCAACCAATTCTATATCACATGCTCCGCTGATTTCTGCTTCAATCTTTTCGCTTGCTACAATATTCAGCTTTGCATTTGATGCTCCGGAAAAAAGTAAATATATTGATTCTGTATTTATTACACCTTCAGTATTGTAATTGCTGGCTCCGTGACCAACTATACTGGTATACTTCGGTGAAACAACAGTGATAAGTAACTTTGTAGCCTTTTCAATGCCTGCAGCATCAAGATATAACCTGTCATCTTTTACCTTTGCGGTAACAAGATCTACAAGGTTCTCATCCGTCTCAATGATTACCATATGTTTCTCACCCTGTGAAATCAGGACATCAAAAACGCCACCTACTTCAACTTCAGTAAATGGCTTAATATCGGTCTTCTCAACCTTTACAACTTTTCCGTTTCCCTCTTCAGGGAGATTGTTTGCCGTTACACTGATACCGGTGAACAGTATTGCCGATAATAACAGTGATAAAAATTTTAAGCTTTTCATATTTCCTGTTTTTAGATTTCTTTGTTCCGGTTCTACGACGGAGCTGTTTGAAATTTTGTTACAATGGGATTCTTTTTCCCGAAAAGATTCTATCTTTACAGCCCCAACAAAACATTATGCACAATTGGTTTTTGTCATATAAGATTCAGATTAACCGCACCGGACTTTGTAGTTAACCTTTTCCCGTATCCAATTCTTTTATTTATTAATTTCTAAATAGTTATGATGGAAAAGTTTATCATATCCTCCCGTGAATTAACATTCTCTGATCTTGAGAAAATTATAGACAATAAATTGAAAATTGAGCTCTCTCCCGAGCGTAAAGAGGCTATAAAAAAATGCCGGCTTTATCTGGATGAAAAATTATCCAAAGAGGAAAAACCTGTATATGGGATAAATACCGGTTTTGGTAGTTTGTGTAATCACAGGATTTCAAATGAACAGCTGAGTACGCTACAGGAGAACCTTGTGAAAAGCCATGCCTGTGGATGTGGTGATGAAATTCCGCAGGAAGTGACCCGAATGATGATATTGTTGAAAATCCAGTCATTATCCTATGGCCACTCAGGAGTGCAGCTTGAAACTGTAGAACGTCTGGTTGATTTTTTTAATAATGATATTATCCCTGTTGTTTATCAGATGGGCTCTTTGGGCGCTTCCGGTGATCTTGCACCTCTGGCACATGTCAGCCTTCCGCTTATCGGTTTGGGTGAGGTGTATTATAAAGGTGTGAAAACAGATGCAGCTTCCGTTCTTCAGGATTTCGGGTGGTCGCCTATACAACTGAAATCCAAGGAGGGTCTTGCCCTGCTTAACGGAACGCAGTTTATGAGCGCCTTTGGTGTCATTACCCTCATAAAGGCTTTTCATCTTGCTGAACTTGCCGACATAATCGGTGCAGTTTCACTCGATGCTTTTGATGGTAGAATTGAACCTTTCAACGATCTTGTGCATCAGATCAGGCATCATAAAGGGCAAATAGATACTGCTGCCCGATTCAGGTATATACTGAAAGACAGTACGCTGATCTCGCGGGAAAAACAGCATGTTCAGGATCCATATTCTTTCCGTTGTATTCCTCAGGTGCATGGCGCATCAAAAGATGTTATTGATTTTGCTGCTCATGTTTTTGCCTGTGAAATAAATGCTGTAACTGATAATCCTACAATCTTCCCCGATGAAGATGAGATTATCTCCGGCGGAAACTTCCATGGACAACCACTTGCGCTGGCACTCGACAGCCTGGCAATTGCACTTGCCGAGCTTGGAAATATTTCCGAAAGAAGAACCTATCAGCTGGTTTCAGGAAAACGAAACCTGCCTCCGTTCCTGGTTGCGGAACCCGGCCTCAATTCAGGTTTTATGATCCCTCAATATACAGCAGCGTCTATTGTGAGCCAGAATAAACAACTCTGTACCCCTGCCAGTGTGGATTCAATCGAGTCGTCTCAGGGTCAGGAAGACCATGTTAGTATGGGTGCTAATGCTGCAACTAAATGCTTTAAAGTTGCTCAGAATCTTGAACGTATTCTGGCCATAGAACTTTTTAATGCAGCACAGGCGCTGGAATTCAGACGACCTCAAATCTCCTCCCCATTTATTGAGGATTTTGTGTCTCAATACAGGAGTATGGTTCACTTTGTAGATAATGATACCACAATGTACCCGCTGATTCATAATTCGGTGCAGTTTCTGCATAATGTTGAGTATTCACTTCCAAAGTCAAAAATAGATACTATAAATATTTAAATCATTAGCTATGACATATGTTATTACAGGTTACAACCTGACAATTGAAGACGTGGTAAATGTGGCTCGTCACCGCATCCCTGTTGAACTTCATCAAGATGCTATCGGACGTATTGATAAGTGCCGTGATATGCTGGAGAAAAAAATCCAGGCAGGTGAAATTATGTATGGTGTAAATACCGGTATCGGTGAATTCTCTGAAACAGTGCTCGATGATGAACAGGTGAAGGAATTCCAGAAATACCTTATTTATAATCATGCTGCCGGTATCGGTGATGCTATGAAGGAGGAGTTTGTGCGGGGTGCCATGCTCGGACGTATTAATGTGCACGCCAAAGGTCATAGCGGATTGCGGAAAGAAGTTACACTAACTCTTGTTGAAATGCTCAATAAAGGGGTTACACCTTATGTATGCGAAAAAGGTTCCGTTGGAGCATGCGGCGATTTGGCGCCCATGTCACAGATTGCCCTTCTTATGATGGGGGAAGGACAGGCATATTATAAAGGTGAGCTACTTCAGGGCAGGGAAGCTTTTGAAAAAGCTGGTATCGAAGTTCCCGGATTGCAGGCCCGCGACGGACTCGCCACCATAAACGGCTCAAATGTACTTACTGCCATGAGTGCGATTTGGCTCTATGATGCAGATCGCTGGCTGCGTCAGGCGGAAATTACCGCAGCAATGTCGCTCGAGGCACTAAAAGCAAACATGAAGCCCTATCTTCCAAAAATTCATGAAGTTCGTGGTTTTAAAGGCGCAGTACGCAGCGCTCGCGCAATAAGAATGATGGTAGAGAATGGTGACCTTGCAGAACAGCGCATTAAGTGTAAAGTACAGGATGCATACTCTATGCGTTCCACACCTCAGGTAATTGGTGCTGCTCATGACGCACTGGCATATGCCAGATCACAGGTTGAAATAGAACTTAACGGTGTGGGTGATAACCCAATCTTCTTCCCGGAAGAAGACCTGCAGCTTTCAGGTGCCAACTTCCAGGGGTCTCCGGTAGCAGTGCCTATGGATATGGCCGGAGCTTGCATTACTATGGTTTCTGTGCTCTCTGAAAGAAGAATGAACCGTCTTAACCACCCGGCCCTCAGCGTAGGTCTTCCCGCATTCCTCACAAAGAACGGCGGACTGATGTCGGGTCTTATGCTTAGCCAGTACACTGCAGATATGCAGATTGTCGAGCAGCGTATCCTGTCTGCACCGGCATCAATCCAATCGATTCCTGCAGCGGCAGATCAGGAAGACTTTGTTTCAATGGGTATGAACACAGCCATAAAAAATAATCAGATACTTGATAATGCCTACGGTATCCTTGGAATTGAGATGATGGCCGCAGCACAGGCGCTCGACTTCCGTGAGTGGGAATTTGGAACAGGTGTAACGATTGCAAAAGAAGTAGTCAGGAAGCACGTGGATTTCCTGGAAATCGATCGCCCTCTTTACAAAGACCATAATACAATGAAAGAGCTAATCCGCAACGGAGAGGTGTTGGAAGCTGTGGAGGCTAAGATCGGGTCGTTGAAATAAACAGTCCTTTAAATACACACCATCGAATATGTGTAAAGCCGCACGGACAAACCAGGAAATGCTACCAGGTAGAGACACACCGCCGTGTGTCTCTCTTTATATCCAAGCACACCGCCGTGTGTCTCTCTTTATATCCAAACACACCGCCGTGTGTCTTTCTTTATATCCAAACGCTGAAACCAACGCAAACGTTTGCATTGAGATACCTTTAATATGTTGTGAACCCTGTCTTTAAAGGTGTTTTTCCCAATTTTTTATGTTAAAAATATGTAAAGGAAATTTTGTCGCTGTCAGAAATTTATTATAACTTGCAGTGAATTTTGGGGAATTACACATTTGAGTTCCCTCGATACAAAAAACCGCTACTAATTAAAGTGTTGATTTTAAGGTAATTAATTAAAATGTCACGAACCATAATCGTTTAACATTTATCTAACTAAAACTAAACATTATGAGAAAGTTTACAGCTTTAATTGTGCTCTTCCTATTCTGCGGAGTACAATTAGTCTTTGCTCAAAGGACAATCACGGGAACAGTAACCCATGCTGATGATGGGAGCATTATTCCCGGTGCGACAATCCGTGTTCAGGGTACAACCCTGGGTACAGTAACTGACCTGAACGGTAAATATGAAATTGACGTTCCTGAGTCAGCAACAACAATGATCTTTTCTTTCGTAGGTATGGTTACTCAGGAAGTAGCTATCGAAGGAACTGTAATTGATGTAGCTCTAGCTCCTGATATCCAGGATATCCAGGGGGTAGTAGTTACAGCACTCGGTATCAGCCGCGAGAAAAAGGCACTTGGTTATGCCGTGCAAAATGTAGATGGCGACGCCCTCACAAAAGCACGCGACAATAACCCTCTTGGCCAGCTTGCAGGTAAAGTTGCCGGTGTACAGATTTCAGGTTCTTCAGGAAACATGGGCGGTTCTAACCGTATCCTTATCCGTGGTGCTAACTCTGTTACCGGAGAAAACCAGCCACTTTTCGTTATTGATGGTGTGCCAATGGATAACTCAAACTTTAATACAACCGATGCTGCTCGTGGTGCCGGTGGTATTGACTACGGTAACATGGCCAATGATATTAACCCTGATGACATCGAAAGCATGTCTATACTTAAGGGCCCTTCAGCTGCTGCGCTTTATGGTTCGCGCGGTGCAAACGGTGTAATCATGATTACAAACAAAAAAGGCCCTAAAG
>PKSY01000287.1 GCA_002869405.1 Marinilabiliales bacterium | reverse complement strand
TAAAAATAAGAAAAAAATAATACCGCTTTAAAAAGCGACAGTACCATCATAAAATCTTTTAAGAATATCCTGAGAATGTCAGTATAACATCAATAGCCTCATGTTGTTTATCCAATTCCAAAAAAAACCGTATTCTTTGATTTTTTGTATCTTATCGGATTAATAACGAATCATTATGCACACTTCAATATTTTCAACCCGAAGGGTCTTATATGCTTTTGCAATCATCCTGATACATGTGATGTATTCCCAGGTTACAAAAGCCCAATCAGGCCCAGGTACTGACAATTCTCCATGGTTACCACAGAAGTACACAAGTTATTACTGGATAAATACGGAACCCGGCGGATGGGAAGCTGACTACATATATCAATTGTATTACACTCCTGAAGGAAATCCAAAGGCTCAGTACCAATTAAAGGCTGAAACATCTGATACGCTGTTCCGTGTGCTTTATGAGTATCCGGAGTCGGAGCTTCAGATATCACAGACCAGAATTACGTCAGAACAGTATATTGGCAATGGTGATTGGTTACCTGTTTCACTGCAGGTTGAGAAAAGAAACCTTTATGGGGATATTACAGAAAGCGCACATTATACCTGGTCCAATGAAACTGCCTGGGTACTGCAGAACGGACGGAAGTACGACTATATATATAGCCATGATCAGGAATATATACGTACCGAAACAAAAGCATATAATGATGCCACTGGAAGTTATGAAAACGCAGAGCGCGAAGTTTATTATTACGGAGCACTTGGTCTGGAAACCTGGTTGTTGCAGGAGTGGAACAGCGAAATTCAGGATTGGAAGCATAAAGAACGCATAGATGCAAAATTCAGCAATATGGCATATCCTGACAGTTTAATTTACAGATACTATCAGGATTCCATTTGGAAAATATCATCCGTTAAATCAAACATTCTATGGTATGTATACACAGATTTTATGTCGGGGCAGGATTATCTTCAGTATGAACTACTCTTTCCCTTTCAGGGTGGATTAAAACCATACTCAAGGTACTCCATAGAGTATATTGAAAATGGCGGCACCATCAAAACAGGTGAAGAGTACAAAAATGAAGAATGGATATATTCATCAAGGTTGTCACAGCGATATGATGCATGGGGTAATTTCCTGGAAATCCGTAGTGAAAAATGGGATTCAGGCTGGTACACCACATATTGGGTAAAATCCAATTATACATGGGAGGATGATAAACTCCTGGAACAATACACAGAAAACTATGATCCTGCAACAGATTCCTGGATAAGGTCCACCCGTAAGCTTTATGCTGAACATTCCATGACGTTCTTCCACGAGCACGCAGAAGAATCAGGGTTATGGTTATTTCCTATTCCTGCAAAAGATCAAATAAAGTTAGCGTTCTCATCGCATACAATAAATATAGAGTATGCAGAGATAGTTAGCATCTCCGGAAAACATGCGGGCATAACTGTCAGAGGAGTCACCCCGGAGGCTGAGATCTGTGTGGAAGATCTCGAGCCCGGGATGTATATCCTGCTGATCAGATGTGGAACACCCACATTCCGTACTTATCGCTTCAAATTTCTGAAGCTATGATTATGCCACCGGGGAAGTCATGAGGCAGGCAGGAGTGGCATTTTACTGAAAATCCTCGCAGGCAGAGCGCCTTGCAAAGGCATCAATGGTATAACGAATCGTAAATTCATGACTTCCAACACTATATGCTTTTACTTCACCAAGATAGGTGTCGTAGGAGTATCCAAATGATAGGTTCTTATTAGTTTTTAACTGCATAAGCAGCACAACAGAGTTCACGTGAGACCGGTAAGAAACACCAAGGTCAAGGTACTTATTGTAATTTGCCATCAGGTTAAGATCGAAGTAAAGGTCTTGATTTTCAACCCATTTCAACAACACACTGGGTTCCAGTTTCCATTTATCATTTACCTGATATTTCTTTCCGGAATAGAGATAGAAGTGACGAGCCAAAGACTCATATATTGTATTCCAACGTTCTGTTACATCGACAAATACGATTTCAAAAAGATGTTTACTTGAAGCACCGATATAGAAATCATCGGTATAGTAATAGACGCCAAAGTTGGCATCGGGTAAGATATCATTATAACTTTGAGTAAAGAGTACAGGGTCGTCAGAGATCTCCATATCGAGGTTATTCCAGTCGATATGGTGCTGATAGATACCACCCTGAACACCAAAGGCAAGAATTCCTTTGCCAGTTTCCACGCTGTAAGAGTAGTTGCCCATTACCCCGTAATCGTTGGTAGCACCGAGATTATCGCTGAAAACATACATACCAAGTCCCACCTTCTTTTTCTTAGTTGGAAAATGAGTACTGAAAGTCATTGTATTCGGGGCTCCGTCTATTCCGACCCATTGGTGGCGATCGATCAAGGTTGCGTTGAGAACGCCTTCAGCCCCGGCGTAAGCTGGATTGAGTATGAAGTAATTAAACATATACTGATTGTATAATGCATCATGCTGGCTATACAATTTACCTAGTATAGCCAACAGCATAACTGTCAGTATAGTTAATCGTTTCAGCATGAAGTGTATCTTTTGATACGATTCGTTATTTGATCTGTGGCAAACGCCATTCCAGACCTACCAAAAATCACATCCAGCCAGATTACATCTAACTGTTTTCCATTTACTTATACCACACATTCATACTGGAAACACAGTTTTTCTGAATAGTTATCTAGAAAAAAAGAGAAGATTCCGCATTAACAATCGCACACAAGTGTGAATGTATTATCGGTGCAGGTATACCCATCCCTTCAGGATTGGTCCACCATTAAGTTCTATAATGTAATAATAGTCACCATTAGGCAGAGGATTACCCTGCTTATCAGTACCATCCCATACATTATCCCTGTTATTATAATTACGGATTGTTTTGACTAAAGCGCCCCAACGATCCATAAGCAATATTTCATTTTCCGGGTATTGCCAGATACCTTTAATTTTCCATGTATCGTTAATACCATCTCCATTGGGAGTTAATGCATTATAAACATGCAGATCAAACTCCGGATAGTCAACATACGTAATAGTGATGTAGATAGTTGCAGTATCGCATAAAACAGGATACCCATCATCACAAACAATGTATGTAAGTGCCTCTTCACCAGCAAATCCCATATTCGGAGAATATTTCACTTCATTGCCCAGCTGATCTGTTGAACCGTTAAATGGATTTTCCAGGAATGTAATTGCCAGATTATCATCATCAGGATCAGTATCATTATCCACCGGGTAAATGTATACTGGTATATTCATATCGGTAGTGATATAGTCATCAGAAGCAACCGGAGGATGGTTTATCGGGTGAACAACAATTGTAACCGTTGCTACATCGTCATAACCGGAAGTATTTTCAAAACGATACTTAAACTGATCAGTTCCAGAGAACCCGGCATCCGGGAAGTATACAAACATCGAGTCTGCAGGATTTAGAATAGCCTGACCATGCATTGGATCCACGGCAATTGAGAGAGAGTTCAACGAATAATCCAGCGAACAGAAGAGGTCATTTCTAACTACAAAGATATCAACAGGCTGATTTTCATTGGTTTCCTCATAATCGTCAATTGCATCAACTTCGCTCTTCACAGTAATAATACAGCTACACTCATTCATATTACCGTGAATATCAATAAGAATCCAGTTCACTACAGTTTCTCCGAGTGGATAGATACCACTGGCATCTGTAGTTCCTGTACGGTCATTATAAACGAACTCAATTCCGCAGTTGTCGTAAATGTCAGGCATGGTAACATTCACATCAGCTTCACAAACATCCGGTTCCGGAGTCAGTACATAATCACCGGGGCAGGTAAGTCCCGGAGGCTCATTATCGATCACTGTAATGCTCATTTGGCAGGAGTCTCTGTTTCCGAATTGGTCTTCTACAAACCAGGTAACGATAGTAGTACCCACAGGATAATAATCTGAAGCATCAGAAGTGAGGTTATAATCATTCCAAAGAACCGGAGTACAGGCATTTATTATCTGAGGAGCAGGAACAAAGATATTTGCGCCACAGAATGAGCTATCGTTAAATACTTCGATATCTTCAGGACAGTATATTTCCGGGAATGCCGACAGCTCAACAATTACAATTGTTGTATCATATGCTGTATTTCCGTAGATATCAACAGCTTCCCAATAAATCGGGGTCTCCCCTACTTCATAAGTCGCAGAAGCATTATCTGTACCTGTTATGCTGTTGGATACATGATCGATTTCACAGTTATCGAAATAAAGTGGTATTGCAATATTTACAAATACTTCACAATCGCCTGGCTCTACCGCTGCAAATAATGTATCCCCAACGTTCAGGTAAGGTATCTGATCATCGTAAACAGTTACTGTCATCTGACATGATTGCGAGTTACCACTTTCATCATATGCTACCCAGGTCACGGTAGTAACACCTACAGGATAATAATCAGATGCATCACCGGAGTTGTTGTAATCATTATAAACACTATCATTTTCACAGTTTCCGGCTGTAGCAGGTAATGGAACATCAACCCATGCCTGACATTCACCAGGATCGGCAGGTTGCACAATATCATCGGGACAAGTAATTGACGGCGGCTGGTCATCAATAACGGTTATTGTCATTGAACAACTATCCACATTACCTGACATATCGACAACATACCAGAAGACCACAGTTTCACCAACAGGATAAACTGCTGTAGCATTTCCAGTGAGAGTATAATTATTCCATACACTGTCAACAGCGCAGTTTTCAACAACTTCAGGCAGAGGAACTGTAACATACGCCTCACAAAGTCCAGGATCAGCGCTTTGTGAAATATCATCCGGACATGTGATTTGAGGTGGGATAGAATCAACTACGTTAACCAGGGTTGTACAGGAAGCAGTATTACCATAAATATCCGTTGCAGTCCATGTAACAACGGTCGTTCCTGCAGGGTAATTATCAGATGCATTTGCGGTATTATTGTAATCATTAATCACATTATCAACATCACAATTATCAACAGCGAACGGAATATCAACAATAACATCCGCAGAGCAGTCTGTGCTTCCTGTG
>PKSY01000040.1 GCA_002869405.1 Marinilabiliales bacterium | reverse complement strand
TGATATCAGAAAAGCGCTGTTAAATGGCGCTGAGGATTTATATAATGAAATCCGAATAACAATCTTCAAAGAATACTTTCCGTATCAAAAATCCAAAATATTTATAAAATCCGTTTTTGGGTTTGAAGAATTTTTAATCAAACATATTGCGAAACCATTAAAAATCGCTCCCAGGACCTGGTATAAAGTGTCGGCATTACTATTTTCAAAATTTGCAAAAACAGAATAATGTATCTACTAATCTCCACTCTTCGCAATGAAGCTGAAAACCTGCCTGCTTTACTGAAGTCGGTAAAATCACAATCGGTAAAGCCGGCATTATGGCTTATCATGAACGATAACAGCACAGATGAAACAGAGAAGATAATTGCTGATGCGGCAAAGGAAAACGCATATATTCATCCTGTGAACCTTGAACCGGGAGATAAAGACCTTGCCTGGCGATATCATCGAAACATGAAGTTTGGATTTGAAAAGGCTATAGTTATTGCTGAAGAGAAAGGAATAGAATGGAATGCAATTGGAGTGTTAGACGGCGATATTGTATTTGAAGACACGGAATACTACGAGAAACTTGAAAAATCACTTCATGCGGATAATACTTTGGGAATTGTTAGTGGCGAACTGGCTGAACCAATTAATGGAACAGTTGGTGTAAAGCATAGGAAAAAGAATTTCCCTTGCGGCGCATGTCGGCTTATAAGAAAGGATGCATTTTTCAAAACCGGATATCCTGTAGAGCCTGCTGCTGACTCCATTATGCGAATCATGTCACATCAGGCGGGGTATAATGCATTAATCATCACTGAAGCTAAAGCCATTCAAACAAGGCCTACAACCACTATTGAAAGAGATATTGAGGGCGCAAAATACGCAGCGTATATAAAATACTACCTGGGATTCCCGTTAATTTATATTCTTTTGATGTGTGGGAAAATGATATTGAAAGGACGCTTGAAAAATGCAGCAACATTCCTGAAGTCATATAATAAACACAAAAGAAAAAAGTCTGCCCGATTGCCCATTCCTGAAGTCAGAAAGGTATACCGAAAAGCCTGGTTTGGATTAAAATACTGATGTATGAACAAACAATTAAAGGATTTTATAAAGAGGACACGATTACATTTAAAATTTCTATTCTATAAAAGAAATTACTCTCCCGAATCCGTAGTATTCATCCTTTGTGACACGCGCAGTGGCAGTACGTGGTTGATGGAGACCATACAGAAAGCAACCGGATGCGAAATTATCTGGGAGCCATTTCACAGTACAGGGATTAATGTTATCAAACCACGTATACAGAGCCGGGTTTTCCCTGATCACCTCAATCAACCCGGAATTATCAAAGAGTTTGAAGCAATATTTACAGGAAAAAAATACAATATCTGGACTGAAAAGATGAACCCTATTATCCCCAAAGGGAGAAGGCCCTTTCCTTTGGTTAAATCGGTAAGAATACATCCTTCACTTGACTGGTTATCAGCAAATTTTCCCACAAATCACCCACCTATATTTTTAGTCAGACATCCCATTCCTACCTCTCTATCAAAAATCAAGAACTTCGACCTTACAGATAATATCATATCAGAAGAAACCCAAAATCATATTCCTCCCCATATTTCAAAAGATTCTATACCAAAAATTTCTACCGCATTGGAAAAGCAGGTTTTGTATTGGTGCATTCATAACTATACAGGCCTAAAAAGGAATACTGAAAAAAAATGGATAACGGTATTTTATGAAGATATGGTTTTAAATCCGGAACAGGTTCTTCCCAAAATTCCATGTTTAAGAGATTTTGACTTAGAGAAAGTCCTCTCTGATATTAACAAGCCAAGCAAATCAGATTTTTCGGGCTCCTATACAAAAAACAACGAGGATCAATTGCGAAGATGGGAAAGGGCAATAGATGATGAGACAAAAGGCAAACTCCAAAAAATCCTTGATCTGTTTGATATTGACGAATACAGTTGCTTTGATGTTCTTCCAATAAAACAAGACGCAATACACTAATAAACAACAGGGATAATCATCACCTACATATGACGCAACTACGCTTGATACAGAAGTTTGATCTCACTACAATGGATGTATTTAGAAAGTCATTCTCATCCATGCTGGTTAAGGGTCTGGGCATGGTTGCCGGTATTGGAGTTAGTATATTTCTTGGACAAACACTTGGGGCAGAAGGTCTGGGCATCATAAACCTCTCAAAAAGAATTGCCGGACTTCTATTGATTCTGGCAATATTTGGCTTTAAGCATGCTATTGTAAAACATGTGGCCATTGCAAAAAGAAAAAACGATTACCTCAGAATTTCAGCCTATATTAACACGTCTGTTAGATTCAACGGACTATTGGCAATAGCTATATCACTGATTGGAATCTTATTGGCTGGCTACCTGTCAGAACACATCTTTAAGGAACCAAACCTTCGTTTTCCTTTTATAATTTTCTTTTCTTTAATCATTCCTCAAACAATATCCAGAATATTCTCAGCTGCCCTACAGGGTGCCGGCAGGATATGGCAGAGTCAATTGGTAAATGCAACGCTTAGCACCTGGATAACAGCAATCTGTCTATTATCCTTTTATATTACAGGAATTGAAATTTCAATTAGGAATGTTGCGATAGCATATGCAATAGGTCGGGTGATTGTTGCACTTGTAATGATGGGCTACTGGCACTATTCAAAGCCATATAAAACAATAAACTGGAGAGAAAGCAGGTTTCCGGAACTTTTTACAATGGCAAAGCCTCTATTATTGGTTTCAGCTACAACAATTATCGCAGGGAATGCTGATTCTATCATGCTGGGTTGGCTTTGTGATGTAACTGACGTTGGAATTTATAGTATTGCATTGCGCGTTGGATTTCTTACAAGTTTTTTTCTTCAGGCCTCCAATGCAGCAATATCTCCTAAAATCGCAGCATTATTCGCAAATGGTGAAAAAGAACGATTACGAACGTTAGTTCAACAAGTCACGGCAGCTCTTACACTTGTAGGTTTCGTCTCACTAATTGTATTTATTGTGCTTGGAAATCAAATATTGGCACTATGGGGTAATGAATTCACTGCTGCCTATATCCCTTTGGTAATCCTTTCAGTCGGACAGTTCATAAATATATCAACAGGCTGCTCCGGATTATTAATTATAATGTGCGGTTATGAAAAATACCAAAGCTATATATCAATAATATCAGTTGTCGCAAATATCATACTGAACTACTTCATGATTATTCATTATGGTATAACCGGAGCAGCAATTGCAACAGCAATAACAGTTGCCGGGGAAAACATTATCAAAATAATCATTGCAAAACGCAAAGTAGGGATATTAACGACCCCATTACTATTTAACCGGTCGGATAGTAATCAGGAATAACATGAATATGGCAAAACCAAACTTTTTCATTATTGGAGCTGCAAAAGCCGGCACGACATCATTGCATAGCTATTTGTCACAACATCCTGAGGTTTTCCTGCCGGAGATAAAAGAACCAAACTACTTTGGAATTGACCGAAGTATCAACTATCGTAATACAGCACATGAAAGAGTATTATTCAGTAAATATAATAACGACATTGAATATTACGCCCTTTATAAAGAAGCTGAAGGATTTAAAGCCATCGGGGAGGCCAGTGTGGCTACGCTCTATTTTCCAAAAGCAATCCATGAAATCAAGCAAAAACTCCCCTGCAGTAAAATCATAATATTACTTCGAAACCCTGTTGAGAGAGCGTATTCTAATTATATGCATCATGTCCGGGACGGATATGAAAATATGAGTTTTGAGGATGCGTTAAATCATGAAGCTGAACGGGAGAAACAAAATTATACGTTTGGGTATCAGTACCGAAAAGTAGGGTTATATGCAAATCAACTGCAAAATATATATTCCGAAATAAACCCTCAGAACATCAAAGTAATTTTATTGGAAGAGTTTATAGGCCGGACAGATCATATTCTTCAAGAGATATGCAAATTTCTGGACGTTGACCCGAAATTCAAATTTTCAACTAATTACAGGCTCAATAAATCAGGTATAATCAAGCCAAAATCATTGAGAACGTGGGTATTAAAAAACCTTATTTCTCCTGACAATTGCATTAAACGTTTATGGCATAAAATCATGCCAACGGTTATAAAAGAGAAAATACATATCTTTAACAAAGGCTTTTTTATAAATAACAACCTTAAACAGATACCGATGAATCCGTCAACAAGAAAAGAGCTTCACGATTATTACCGTGAGGACGTAGAAAAAACTGCCATAATCATTCAGCGTGATCTGTCGCATTGGCTTTCGGACACAAAATAATATAAGAATGACCAACCCTGTAATTATATCCTTTCTTGTACCGGCATATAATGAAGAAAAGTACATTGAGAGATGCCTTGCATCCATACGAAATGCAAAAAAACCGGAATATGAAATTATTGTTGCTAATGATCGATCCACTGATAAAACTGAGGAGATACTGGAAAATCAGGAACAAAAATACAATGACATAAGAATCATTAATAATAAAAAGAATCAAGGTCTTGGAGCCGTAAGAAACCTGCTTTTAGATGAGGCAAGAGGTGAATATATCTATTATGTTGATGCAGATGATTATTTAGCCCCTGATACGAACTTCATCAAACTTCTTTCTTTCATGCACGAAAACGATCTTGAGATTCTGGAAGTCGCAATAAAAGGGATAGAGGTTAACTCCACAAAAACGTATAGTGCGTATAAACCGGAATTAGAAGGTATTGTGCTTTCAGGCGATCAATATTTAAAAAAAATATACAGTTTTATTCCTTCATTATCATTAAGAGTATACCGTAGAGAATTTATTCTTAACCACAAAATCCGATTCAGGGAAAGAAGGTATGAAGATGTTATTTTCACACTTTCATCCACATTGAAGTGCAAGAAAATGGCCATAACAAATGAATCTATCTATATTTATGAACAATTGGATGAATCAATCATGCGATCATCACCATCAAAGGATTCAATCAGGGACGCCATAGCATTATCTTACGACCTGGAGGATATTTATCTACGGAATTCGAGTAACAAGATTATATTAAAATCTATGA
>PKSY01000062.1 GCA_002869405.1 Marinilabiliales bacterium | reverse complement strand
CGTAGGAGGGCGGCCGGGCGGGCTATCCGCTTGTAGTCTCCTTGAAACTGATACGCCCAATAAATTATCATCACTATCCCTCGTTGCATCCCTAACAGACGCAACCCGTAACCGGGTTGATGGGGACGCTGGGGATACACTTTGCTAATGTGACGGAACCTGTACCAGATTCGTCTTCTTTCTGGTGACCTTCGTGTCAAATGAAGATAGAACATCGCCGAATCCAGCATGTGAATCCCGCCAGTGATTCCATCTCAATAGAACATGTGCGTCCCAACGGACCACAAAAACACCATAGGTGTTTCGTCAAAAGATATAAAATGATTCGTCATCACAAGGAGCCCTGCTAATAAGCGACCTCCCACTTCAACTACTGCACAACAGATAAAAAAAGGTTGCCAAAGCAGAACCCCGGCAACCAATGAATGGACCATTTCAAAGAACAAGTCACGAAACCCTTTGAAAGGTCATTAGTACAGAAGAATGGCAACACTATTTGTAGCAGGTGAATAGAAAAAAAGGTGACTACATAAATGCAACCACCTGTATTACAAGAATATAAATCGTCTAAAATGTTCCTGTTGGCAGATGAAAAATCAGGCCGATCTTCCCATAGCTCATACCACTTTGCTCCCCAACATTATAAACATCGGAAAAACCGGGGCTAAAACTCCGCCACATCTCCCCGGTGATACTTAATGATGCACCGTTTGCCGCTCTCCAGGGTGTAATGCTTCCTCCTATCGCAGGTCCGACACTAAATGGATATGTAGTAACTGTTTCAGGAAGAAAACCACTATTGGAAATATTAAAACGGGTATATCCGGCCGACAATCCTGCCCTGATTTTCAGAACACCCTCAGGTATCGATTGTCTAAACAAACCAACCTGATATAATAATGGTATTCTGAATTGGCTTACACGTATATCTCTTGTTCCGGCATAGCGATTTGCAACATCATTATACGTGAAGGTTTGGTTATTAATCATTACGTCAATACCAGTTACAAAATAATTTCTCTTTATTCGCTTTTCATAGTGTAAAGATGCAGATAGCCCGGTTGACGTGGCACCAGAAAATGCATCCGTTGCAGCGGAAGGTATTAACGACATGTCTGTGTTTTCAACGATTCCACCATGAACAGCGCTAATTCCAAAACTCTTGCGCTCACTGGCCATCTTATAATCAGGCAAACTAACTTTGTATGATGACATACAGGAGGGAAAACTTAATGCTATCAGGATTATGGCAGAAAATACAATTTCTCTTTTCATTTCTTATTTGGGTTAAATGTTACTTCTTGAATATATAACTTCGCATAAGTATAGGGTCCTTCAGGAAGCTCCCATATTGCCTCACCATAAGACGGCCGTTTTATCCCATTGTCAAAAACATATTGATACATTGGAGTTGACCATCGCACTTTTTTTGAAACACTCTTTCCATCGGCATAATAGCGATCATCAGTAACAAAATTTATCAGCTCATAACTCTCGTTAAAATACAGTGTTGCCGACACATTGATATCATGATACTCCAGTGTTGCTGTCGCTTCATATTCAGAAACATTGTTCCATGAAAGTCCTTCAATAAAAGGAAGCATACCAGGTGCTATTATACAGGCATCATTGAACCATGTAAGAAGTTCAGACTGATTAAAATCGTCCCCTTTGGCATCAACAACAGTAAACAATCCCAAAATTTTAATTATCATTCCAGCCTCACCATCCCAGTATCTGTGAACACCACTGAAGAGAGGATTATTGATTTTAAATATTCTGTTGCGTGGGAACAGGCTGTTCATTTGCTGACTTTTAATCTGCTTAAATCCCTGATCCGGGTTCATTGAAAACTCTCCTCTAAATGTCATTGCAAAAGTTTCCGGAACCGGTTTATCTACCCAGCCGCAGTTTGAAAGGTATTTGCATACACAAGGAGGCAATTTTGTCAAAGATTCATCCGTTACAACGAATCCATTATACTCAGCTTCCTGAAAAAAGCGTGTTTCAGCCTGTTTGTAAAGACTTCCTGTTGTATCACATGAAAAAAAGAGAAATGTTCCCATCGCAAATAAAATTATTTTAAAAAGGTGAATTCTCATTAGATTAAATATTTTTTGAAAGCTTATTTATAAGATTGTATCCTGCATCAATTTCCTCTTTATCAACACCTTCAAAGAGTCCGGAAATAAAATCTTCCTGCCATTGAACAGCCTCATCAGAAGTAAAAAACTTTCGGTGCTTTCCGGTCAAAGCAATACGCTGGGCTCTCTTATCAGCAGGATCAGCAGCAAGAATAGCAAATCCACGCTTTTCCAATTGCTTTACAAGCTGTTTAATATTCTGCCGGCTTGTTCCAAATTTATTTGCAGCTTCACTAAGTGTGGGAAGGTGGTCATCAAACTGCTCGAGAATAACCAGCAATAGCCACTGTTTCATCGTTATTCCCACTTTCTCTTCCAGTACTTTGTCACCCATCACCTGCCACTTCTGTGCAAGGTAAAAGATCATCCCGAATATGTAATTTCTTTCCATCATAGCATAATAACGTAATATATTACCTTTTGTTACAAAAGTATAAAAAAACATATATGAAGTTATCTTTTTTCATCATACCCATGCGAAAACACAGTTCTAAATTTTCTTCAGAGAATGCTTTCGTCAGGAAATTTCAAATCGTAAAATAATCAACCAGAAATCAATGACGGAATATTAAGTAATATGTTACTTATATAGCAATTCTTTTTTTAAAAAACAGAACATACTTTTTTGTATGCCTTTTGAAATCAAAAAAAACTGCTCAAATAACAATCATTCTATCTTCAAATAAGAAATCCTTTTTATATTAGCATCAGCAATAAGACAATAAGCGATATGTTTATTCCCGCAAAAAGAAGAACCACAAAACAGCTGCAGGAAGAAAAAGCACTGTTATTCAGTAATGAAATATTCAGTATTTTACTTGAAGAAATTCCAAACCTCATCTTTATCATAAATGACTGCCGTCAGATTATCTATGCAAACAGGAGTGTTCTAAGAGCATTGGAAACTGAAGATACCACAGTGGTTTTTGGCAAGCGACCCGGAGAAACTTTCGAGTGTATGCATGCGGAAAACGGTCATGAGGGATGTGGCTCAACAGAATATTGCACAGTATGTGGTTTTGCAAATGCAATCTCATCCTCGGAAAACGAGTTGGAAGATCAAAGGGAATGTAATATTCTTACAAATAAAGGTAAAGCCTTAACGCTTAATGTTACAACCCGTCCGTTTAAAATGAACGGGCTCAATTATGTATTTTGCGCTGTAGAAGATATTTCCGATAAAAAAATGATTGTGAACCTTGACAGGATATTTCTTCATGACATCACCAACACTGCGGGTTCAATTTATTCTGCAATTGAAATAGCCGACAACTTTGATTTTGATCAGTTAAAAGCATTGATTAAGAATCAAAGTAAACGCCTGCTTGATGAGATAAACTCTCACCGAATCCTGCTCACTGCCGAATCTGACGATTTAAGAACAAAAGTTGCTGAAACGAATATTGAACCGCTGATAAATGAGATAATATCCGGATTATTATCAGGTATCAGATTCAGGGATTTCATTGTTAATACGAATATTGAAGACGGAATACTTTTTACGGACAGTACACTTCTATCAAGAGTCATACAGAATTTGATAAAAAATGCTCTTGAAGCATCTCCGAAGCACCTTCCAATAGAAGTAAGCGCAAAAATCTCATCCAAAAATGAACTGGTACTTATGGTAAAAAACCAAACAGTCATTCCCCGCGAAGTACAGTTAAAGATTTTTCAGCGGTCGTTTTCAACCAAAGGTGCCGGTCGTGGTTTTGGCACTTACAGTATAAAGCTCCTTACAGAAAAATATCTGGATGGAAATGTAAACTTTGTTTCTGAAGAAGGCACAGGTACGGTATTTACGATAAAAGTGCCATCTCAGAAACCGGCCGGGGTTATAATTTAAATTTCACACTTCCCAAAAGAAACCTGCCCGGGCTTCTTAAGCCTTTTCTGGTGATATAAACCTCATCCATAAGGTTCTGTACATCCAAGGCAAGGGTCCAGCTTTTGTTTATATCCCAGCCAACTCTAAGGTCTAGGGTATGATATGCAGGATAATACGGACTATTCAGATAGAGGTAGTCATAGGTATTTGCATCGTTTATCCATCGCCTTCCCTGGAACTTCCAGGTGGCTCCTGCATTGATTATTTCACCATACCACATTAAGGTTGTCCCTGCCTGCCAGTCGGGTATTCCGGTAAGGTATTTCCCATTCAGATCGTAGGTAGAGATGATATTCTCTGCATCGTAAGAGGTAATGATTCCCTGCGACCATGCACCATAAGCCATCATCACAAAGCGGCGTCCTATCTGCTGCTCCAGAGTCAGTTCAGCACCGGTAATTTCAACCGCTCCAATGTTCTGAATTTTCGCTATTGGAATAATGCGGAAACCCTGATCCACAGAATCACCGGTACATACGCTATACATAAAATCATGACCAAAGGAACGATATACGGAAAACGTCAGATTGGTATTTTCAAAAACAGAGAAGTCGCCCCCGACCTCAAAGTTATCAATTGTTTCAGGCTTTAGCTCCGGATTTGGAATGCGGAAGAGGTAGTTCTCATTGGTGGCGCGACACATATCATCAAGCACCGGCGGACGGAATCCCTGCCCCCAGGAGAGATAAAGGCGGGAGTGACCGGAAGCGCTTTTCATGTTCAGCGCCAAAGAAGGTGTTAGTGCTGTCCAATGAAAATCCTGAATTTCTGCATCGGCATAATGCATAAGATAGCGGATATGATAGCTGGGCATCTCGATGGTATAACCGCCATTAAAAAAACCGGCAACAGTACCGCGCAGTCCGGCAGTGATATTCAAACGGCCTTTTACAAGCTGAAAGTCATCCCACACATATAACCCGCCAATGTAATTCTCGCCATAGTTACGGATGACGTCGGTACTGGTGAAATAGGTATCCGCAGCATCCACATTCCCATAACGGAAATCAACTCCCCATTTTAGTGAATTTCGGGTTGCACTGAAGTTTTCAAAGTCTACTCTGACACCTGCATCAAGCCTTGGGGCAT
>PKSY01000171.1 GCA_002869405.1 Marinilabiliales bacterium | reverse complement strand
AGTTCCCAGGATTTCATTGAGCACATTCAGTCAATTGCAAATATCTCCTCTGATGCGTCAAACCTTGAAAGGATTAATCGCTGGCAAAGTGCAATAAGGCTATTTAATGAGAAACCGTTACTTGGCTGGGGACCCAGAACATATCAGTTTGTTTATGCACCTTTCCAGCGTTCCAAGGAGAAGACGATTATTAGTACTAATGCCGGAGACCTTCGCGCTGCTCATAGTGAGTATCTGGGGCCGTTGGCCGAATCGGGTGTTCTTGGTATGCTGACATTTCTGGGGATTGTAATTGCCGTTCTTTATACAGGGATACAACTCTATGGCCGATCCCGCGATCCAAAGATTAAAGTCACGGCATTATGTGTAATTCTGGGGCTTGTGACGTTCTTTGTTCATGGCCTGCTGAATAACTTCAGCGAGACTGATAAGGCGTCAATACCGCTTTGGGGTTATATTGCGATGGTTGTAGCACTGGATTTATACCATACCCATAAAGGAGAAACCTTTGATTCCAAAAGTAATGAGGAGGAGGAGTCAGAAAAAGCCATTACGGAATAAAATACCATTACTTTTTGTCGTACTCTTTAATCATCCTTCGTAGCAGGGCCAGTTCTCTCCATGCAGTTCTTTTTTCCTGAGCCGGACTGCCATAGTATTCTTTGCCATTGCCCTCAATGGTTTTGTCAACAGCTGAGGTAGCAAGAATTACAGCACCTTTTTTGACAACAATATCCTTGTTTACAGATACTCTGGCCCACAGAACTACGTCATCCTCAATGGTTGTAACACCTGCGATGGCAGTATGAGCTCCAATAAGGCAATTCCTGCCGATTATAGTGTCGTGTCCAACCTGTACGTGATTGTCGAATTTTGTTCCGTCTCCAATAGTGGTATCTGCCGTAACTCCTTTATCAATAGAACAAAGCGCACCAATTTCCACATCATTACCGATAATAACTCTTCCTCCTGATGTGAATTTTCGGTATTTGCCTTCTTTTTTTTGAAAATAGTATGCATCAGCACCCAGAATGGCTCCGGAATGAATAACCGTATTGTCGCCAATTTCTGTATAATCATATACACTGACATTGGCATGGATAAGACAGTTCTTTCCGATTTTAACATGATTGCCAATAAATGCTCCTGGTTGGATAATAGTTCCTTCGCCGATAATAGCTGTTGGGCTGACAGCAGCAGAGGAAGGAATAAAAGGACGGTGTTTTTCAAGAAACCATGTGAAGTCTCTGAACGGATCTTCAGAGATAAGAAGTCCTTTTCCCTCGGGACATTGAATTTTATCAGTATTAATGATAATTGTTGTGGCCTTGCTGTTGAGGGCTTTATCATAATATTTTGGGTGATCTACGAAAGTAGCATCACCTTTGGAAACCACGTGTATTTCATTAAAGCCTTCCACCAGATGATTGGGTGAACCAATGTACCTGCAGCTAAGCATTTCTGCGGCTTTCTCAAGGGTTATAGGGTTATTAAGCTTCATTTATCATGTGTTTACATAAAAAACCCCGGAACAAATTCTTAGTTCATGAATTATGTTTCGGGGTAAATATCAAAATATACAGTTTTGTTTATCCTTTTACTCGTTCTGAATATTCTCCGGTTCTTGTATCAACCTTAATAATTTCTCCTTCACTGATAAAGAGAGGGATACGAACGTTTGCGCCGGTTTCAACGGTAGCATCCTTGAGTGTATTGGTAGCTGTATTTCCTTTCTCTCCGGGTTCGGTATAGGTGATTTTCAGCACTACGAAAGGAGGTAATTCGCATAAAAGCGGAGTCTCTGTGTCAGCATGGAATACAATCTCTGCTTCCTGACCGTCTTTCAGAAATTGGGGAGCATTGATAATTTCTTCCTGAATAACAGTCTCTTCCCAGTTCTCAGTATTCATAAAATGAAATCCCATATCATCTTTATATGAGAATTGGAAAGGTCTTCTTTCAACTCTTGCGATATCAATTTTTACTCCTGCATTAAACGTATTAGGAATAACTTTGCCGGTTTTAACGTTTTTAAGTTTTGTACGTACAAAGGCAGATCCTTTACCGGGTTTTACGTGTTGAAACTCTACTATTGTATACAGGTCGTTATTGAACTCAATGCATAACCCGTTTCTAAAATCTGATGTTGTTGCCATAAAATGATTATTATCGTCTATAATGCTGCAAAAATAGGAAAAAGAATGAATTAAAGCACTATTGCAGAGATGCAAAGGCTTTAGGAACGTTTTTCGTCTTTATTGTTGTTGTAACCCTTCATAACTCCTCTGCTGGAATTATTGATGAAGAAAAGAATTTCATCCCTTTCCTGGGATGCAGGGATTTCAGCTTCAATAATAGAAACAGCTTTGGAAACATTATGCCCGTGCACAAACAGAATCCTGTAGATATCCTGGATATGATTAATCTGTTCATTTGAAAAACCTCTTCTTCGAAGCCCGATGGAGTTAACACCAACATAGGAGAGGGGTTCTCTGGCGGCTTTTGTGAAGGGAGGCACATCCTTTCTCACGAGGCTTCCACCGGAAATCATCACATGAGGACCGATATGCACAAACTGATGTACAGCAACCAAACCACCGATAATGGCCCAGTCACCAATCTCAATATGGCCTGCAAGGGTTGCACAATTGGCCAGAATTACATTATCACCGATGGTGCAATCGTGAGCAACGTGGCAATATGCCATAAGAAGACAGTTTTTCCCGACGCGGGTTTCCATATTTGCTTTGGTACCACGGTTTATGGTTACAAACTCCCTGACAGTTGTGTTGTCACCGATGTGAACAGTGGTATCTTCACCATCAAATTTAAGATCCTGTGGAATTGCGGAGATTACTGCTCCCGGAAAGATTTTTACATTCTTACCAATGCGGGCGCCTTCCATGATAGTAACGTTGGAGCCAATCCAGGTGCCTTCACCGATTTCGACATTTTTTTCAATATTGGCAAAAGGTTCAATAACAACGTTTTTGGCTACTTTTGCCTGTGGGTGTACGTATGCCAGAGGTTGATTCATAGTTTAATTGGATTGTTTTTTAATGATTTGAGCATAAAGATCTCCCTCAGTAGCTACTTTGCCATTCACAAACACCTGTCCTTTCATATGACAAATTCCGCGTCGGATAGGTTCAACAAGTTTAAGTTTGAAGACCATTGTGTCACCGGGAACTACTTTTCTTCTGAATTTAATATCTTCGAGTTTCAGGAAATAGGTTACATAATTTTCAGGGTCGGGAACTGTGCTTAAGACAAGGATTCCTCCTGCCTGAGCCATTGCTTCAATCTGCAAAACACCCGGCATAACAGGCTCATCAGGGAAGTGACCAACAAAAAATGCCTCATTCATGGTAACATTTTTAATACCAATCACATGAGTTTCACTGACTTCATAGATCTTATCTACCAAAAGGAATGGCGGGCGATGCGGAAGCATTCTTTTGATGTCGTTGATGTCAAACTGAGGAGGTTTGCTGGTATCGATCTGAGGGATAAGTGCATTTTGCTTGTCGATTTTCATCTGCTTGCGTAGCACGCGGGCAAATTCCGTGTTGGCAGCATGCCCGGGTCGTGTAGCAATGATATGGCCTTTAATGGGCTTTCCAATGAGGAAAGTATCACCGATTACATCAAGGAGTTTATGACGGGCAGGCTCATTATCGTAATAAAGATCGACATTGTTAAGGATTCCCTCCTTTTTAACCTCTACTGAAGGTTTATTGAAGAGTTCTGCAAGCCTGTTAAGCTCGTTTTGTTCTACCTCCTTATTTACAAAAACAATTGCATTGCTGAGATCGCCACCTTTAATAAGATTGTTGTTGAGCAGATATTCCAGTTCATGAAGGAAAACAAAAGTACGGCACGGAGCAATCTGCTTTTCAAAATCTTCAATTTTATGAAGTTCGGCATTTTGTGTCCCGAGAACCTTGGTGTTAAAGTCAATCATTACCGAAACCTTAAACCCGTCGTATGGCAGAGCAATAATTTCAGTATTTCGATCGGCATTATAATACCGCTGTACACTTTTTATTTCATAATATTCTCTGGGTGCATTTTGTTCCTTGATTCCTGCTTCTTTAAGAGCCTCGAGAAAGAACTTCGAGCTGCCGTCCATAATTGGAGTCTCTTCAGCATCAATTTCAATGAGAATATTGTCGATATTAAGACCTCTGATTGCTGCCAGCGTATGCTCAATAGTCATTAGTGTTACACCGTCTTTACTAAGTGTTGTACCTCTGGAAGTATCAATTACATAATCAATATCAGCATTAATAACCGGTTTGTCTTTGAGATCCACGCGGCAGAATGCCACACCGTGATCCTCAGGTGCCGGTAAAAAATTCATCGTAACTGTTTTTCCTGTATGTAATCCTGCTCCTGACAGTGTAACCTTATGGTCAATAGTACGTTGCTTATCAGTCATTTCCTATTTCTGTTATGATTTATTCTTATCTTTTTCTTCAAGTTTCTCCAGGCGTTTTACCAATTGAGGCAACCTTCTGAAGAACACATATGATTTTTTGTAATCACCGGCGTAAAATGCCGGAGATCCCATAATTACTTCATTATCTTTGACGTTATTTCCAATTCCTGCCTGTGCAGCGATACGGACATTATTGCCTATTTTCAGATGCCCGGCAAATCCTACTTGTCCGCCAATCATACAGTTTGCGCCGATTTTGCAGGAGCCTGAAATGCCTGTTTGGCTGGCAATAACGGTATTCTCACCAATTTCCACATTGTGAGCTACCTGAATAAGGTTGTCGAGTTTAACCCCTTTCCGGATAATGGTTGAGCCCAGTGTTGCCCTGTCGATTGTGGTATTTGCACCAATCTCCACATGGTCTTCAATAATCACATTTCCGATTTGGGCGACTTTTTTAAATTCGTCGTTCTGCTGAGGTGCAAACCCAAAACCATCGGCACCGATAACAACGCCGCTATGGATGGTGACACTGTCTCCGATTTCACAGCTGTGATATATATGAACTCCTGAGAATATCTCAGAGCTGTTGCCGATATTCACATTATCTCCGATAGTAGTGTTTGCCGCAATCTGACACTTATCGCCAATAGTTACATTATCACCGATCACCACATTGGCACCGATAAAGATATCAGTTCCGGTTTTTACATTGGCTCCCAGAATAGCCGTTTTATCGATTCCGGTTTTCTTCCTGAATGACTTGGAATAGATGTCGAGTAAAGTGGCAAAAGCGACGTAGGGATTATCAACTTTTATGAGTGTTGCTTTAACGGGTTCCTGTGGAATAAAGTCATGTTCTACCAGAATGATAGAGGCTTTGGAACCATAGATGTAATGGGCATATTTGGGGTTGGCCAGAAAACTTATTGTTCCGGGACGGCCTTCTTCAATTTTTGAAAAAGAGGATACCGCCACCGTGGGGTCTCCTTCAACCATACCATTAAGTAGTTCTGAAAGTTCTTCTGCTGAGTACTGCATCAGATTAATTGTTTAAATAAAAAAACGCCTGCAAATGTATTATATTTTGCGGACTATAAATTAATACAGTACTTCTTTTGCCACCGGGATTGCTTTTGGGAAACATAAAAAATGCTTCAGGCTGTCGGTAGATAGAAGCTCCGCTTTCAATTGCTGTGATAATGAGGTAATCTCCTCTATTTTACCACTTTTCCTAAGAATCCTTATCTGAGGACTCCTTGGATTATAGGCGCTGTTAAAGACCTCTGATGAAGTAACCATATATTTGGTTGCTTCCGGAGGTAAATTAAATTCTTTCATAACCTGCTCCTTTACCTCTGCAATCATTTCATCACTGAATGGTTCAGGTCTCATAACAATTCTGAAGAGCCTCCTGTCTGCCAATGATCGGCTAAGGAAAGATAATACCGGATCATCCACATCCTGCCACAATTTAATGGAGGAGAACACATCAAAATCATCCAGAGTCATGAATTTTTTGATAAGCTCAGGGTTCTGAATAAAATCTTTTTTTGAGATGTGATTCGTAAGAAAAAATAACAGCACCGGACTTCCGGGAAGGGAGTGGCCATTTTTAAGCAGTTCGGCGGCACGAAGAATTGTGTTTGCCAGCATGGTTTCTGCAGCCAGAACAGTTTTGTGAAGATATACCTGCCAGTACATCAGTCTGCGGGCAACAATAAATTTCTCAATGCTGTAAACCCCTTTTTCTTCTATCACAATATTGTTGTCAGCAATATTCAGCATTTTCAAAATTCTTTCCACGCTGATTGTTCCTTCCGACACTCCGGTGTAAAAGCTGTCACGCCGCAGGTAGTCCATCCTGTCCAGATCAAGCTGACCTGAAACCAGCTGACTCAGCCACGGCTTTGAGTAGTTTTTCTGATATATTGAGATCGCAGTATCCAGTTGTCCGTGAAACAATTCATTCAAACGTTCCATGGCTGTAAGAGAAATCTCTTCATGACTGATATCAGGAAGAATTATACCCTCAAGATTGTGTGAGTAAGGGCCATGACCAATATCATGCAATAACATGGCAATTCCCAGCGATGTTAACTCCTCGTCAGGGATATGGTGACCCTTATTGCGTAAACTTTGAATCGCCTGAACCGCCAGATGCATTGATCCTATGCTGTGATGAAACCTGGTGTGCAGTGCCCCCGGATAAATGAGGTGCGACAAACCCATTTGCTTAATCCTTCGGAGCCGCTGAAACCATGGATGCTCAATGAGATCAAAAATGATGTCGTCAGGGATGTTTATAAATCCGTAAACAGGGTCGTTTAGGATCTTCTTTTTATTCTGAAATACGGAAGTCATTCGTTACCTTTGTATAAATATCAAACGATGAACAATAATTCCCAATATTACGACATTATAATGTTAATATCAATAACTGTAAATTAATTGAAAACAGATATATGGAAAATGTAAATATATTATGGGTTGATGATGAAATTGACCTTTTGAAACCGCATATTATTTTTTTGAAGGGGAAAGGATACGAAGTTGGTACATGTAACAATGGTGCTGAAGCAATTGAGCTGGTGCAGGAAAACCCCTATGATATCGTTTTTCTGGATGAGCAAATGCCCGGTCTTTCAGGTATAGAGACTCTTGCAGAGATAAAAGCCATCTATCCGAATCTTCCGGTGGTGATGATTACAAAAAGTGAAGAGGAGAGGATTATGGAAGATGCAATAGGTTCCAATATTGCAGATTATCTTATAAAGCCCGTGAATCCAAACCAAATTCTGCTATGTCTGAAAAAGAATCTTGATAATAAAAAACTCATTAGTGAGAAGAACACTTTTGATTATCAGCAGGAGTTCAGGAATATCAGCATGGAACTAAGCGGAAAGCTTGATTTTAATAACTGGGCATCGATTTACCGAAAACTCTCCGGCTGGGATATTAAGCTTGGTAAAACAGAAGATTCCGGAATGCTTGATATTCTGGGTATGCAAAAAAATGAGGCCAACCAGGCCTTCGGAAAGTATATTGATAAGAATTATGTCAGCTGGCTAAATGGCGATGCAGAGGATAAACCAGTGATGTCGCACACGTTGCTAAAGGAAAAAGTTTTTCCCCTTCTGGAGAGTGAGAAGCCCCTGTTTATGATTGTGATCGATAACCTTCGGTTTGACCAGTGGAAAGTCTTGCAGCCTGTATTCGAAGAGTTATTCAGGGTTAGTAACGAAGAGGTTTATTCTTCCATTCTTCCGACAACTACAATGTATGCCCGGAATGCAATGTTTGCAGGACTCATGCCTGCTGAGATAAAGAGAAAATACCCCAAGCTATGGGTTGATGAAGATGCTGAAGGTTCTAAAAATCAGTTTGAAGCTGAATTATTGGAAGAAAATCTGAAACGCCACGGAAAAAATGTTAAGCATTCATATCACAAAATTCTGAATCTGCATAGTGCCAGAAAACTGGTGGATAACATGCCGAATCTGATGCAGAATAAGTTTAATGTAATTGTGTACAACTTTGTGGATATGCTTTCTCATGCCCGTACAGAGATGGAGGTTATTAAAGAGCTGGCTTCGGATGAACCTGCGTACCGCTCAATCACCCTGTCATGGTTTGAACATTCGCCACTTTATGAGATGGTGAAATTTATTGCTGAAAAGGGTGCCCGACTGGTTCTTACAACCGATCACGGCTCTGTAAGAGTTAAGGATCCTGTAAAGGTAATTGGCGATAAAAATACAAACACCAACCTTCGGTATAAAGTAGGTAAGAGTTTGAATTATAATAAGAAAGAGGTTTTTGAAGTGCGAAATCCTGAAGATATCTTCCTGCCAAGGATAAATGTCTCATCGTCATATATCTTTAGCTATAATACTGATTTTCTGGCTTATCCGAATAATTACAACTATTATGTAAATTATTACCGGAATACTTTTCAGCATGGAGGAATCAGTCTGGAAGAGATGCTGATTCCATTTATTGTTATGAATTCCAAACAGTAATTATTTTTCAGTAATATCTTTGCGGAAGCGGGAGGTGCTGCTTTTCCTGTTTTGATGTATATTTGTACGAATCATTAACAGATTTGTATGGGAATATCAATGATTGCAAACCAGGAGAGTGATCTTTTCGCAATAGCACAAGAGATAATAACTAAGTTTTCTGCACATCGTATTTTTGCACTTGACGGGCCGATGGGAGTTGGCAAAACAACTTTTGTAAAGGCTGTTGGCAAAGTGCTGGATGTAACCGATGTTGTAAACAGTCCTACCTTTTCACTTGTTAATCAATATGGTATGGCTAACGGAGAAGTTATGTTTCACTTTGATTTGTATCGGATAGAGAAGATTTCAGAGTTGTACGACATCGGTTACGAGGAGTATCTTTACAGTGGAAATTACTGTTTTCTGGAATGGCCGGAGAAGATGACGGAACTTTTACCGGAATCCTGCGTATATATCAGAATCAGGGAATTGGATAATGGTTCCCGCAGGTTTGAAGTTAAAGACCACTAACATGTTTGGAGATTCAGGTAAACCCCTTTTTGAGGATGGAAACCCCGGGCAGGGACTAATGCCACGGGAGATTCTGGAGGAGCCCAAAACCAAAGGGAAGCAATTGGTTATCGGGATTCCCAAAGAGCATCGTTTTCATGAAACACGAATATTACTGACACCACACGACGCCGGTCAGCTTGTTATTAACGGGCATAAGGTGGTTATGGAACGTGATGCAGGTCAGGGAGCCCGTTTTTCAAATGAAGAATATGCTGCTCAGGGTGTCATTATTACTGATTCCAGAGATGAGGTTTACCACTCAGACATTATTCTGAAACTTATGCCGCCATCTCAGGATGAGATAGGAATGATGAAATCGAGGCAGATACTTTTCAGCACACTGAACTTTGTGGATAATGACAAACACTATTTTCAGGCGCTGATGCAGAAGAAAGTAACTGCAATTTGTCTTGAGAGTATACGGGAAGAAGATGGTAGCTATCCTGTAATTCGCGCTATGAGTGAAATTGCAGGTAATGCATGCATTTATCTGGCATCAAGATACCTGAGTGACCCCCGGATGGGGCAGTCACGGATGCTGGGAGGTTTTTCTGGTGTTGATCCGGTGGAGATTATCATTCTCGGAGCCGGAACTGTTGCAGAGTATGCTACACGCTCGGCACTGGGAATGGGTGCACATGTAAAAATCTTCGATCCTTCCATCCGAAAGATCCGACGCCTGCAATCGCTCCTGCAGGAACGTGTTTACACCAACCTGTTAACTCCCGATGCGAGTTCCAAGGCACTTCCAACTGCTGATGTGGTAATCTGTTCAATGTATACTCACCATCGTGAAACCCCATGCGTGCTCACTGAAGATATGGTTAGGACTATGCGTCAGGGTTCTGTATTAATTGATATTTCTATCGACCGGGGAGGTTGTGCAGAGACTTCAAGAACTACTTTTTTAAATGATCCGGTGTATGAAAAGCATGGTGTGATTCACTATTGCGTCCCAAACCTGTTATCCCGGTTTTCGCATACTGCCAGTGTGGCACTAAGTAATTATTTTTGCCGTTTTCTTGAAGAGACTACTGAGTCGGGTGGAGTTCATCAGATATTACGGAGAATACCAAGTTTAAGGAATTCAGCCTATCTCTACCATGGAGTGCTGACAAAAAAATCAATATCACACAAAACAGGCTTGCCTTATAAAGATATCAACCTTTTGATATCGTCAATGGATCAGTAATACTACTTTTCGGATTTCCTTCTTTTTAACTCTGCGGCGATAAGAGAAAGCTCACGCCCTGTTTGCCCTTTTACAGATGTGTTCTCCTGTGCTCTGCGGCTGAGGTATGGAAGTACTTTGTTTACAGGCCCGTAAGGAACATACTTTGTTACATTATACCCTTTTATTGCCAGTTGAGTGGTGATATGATCACTCATGCCAAAAAGTTGCGCAAACCATATCCCGGGATGGTTGGCAGGGATATTTCTCTCAATCATTAAGCCTGCAAGGTATGATGTGCTGAATTCATTATGTGTACCATTAAATACTTCAATAGTATCCAGATTATTGATACATAGTTCTAGCGCATCATTATAGGCATTATCAGTGGAAACCTTATCGGGATGAATTGGTGACGGATATCCGCCTGCTTCTGCTCTTTCCCGCTCTTTTTCCATATATGCACCTCTCACCAGCTTAACACCTGTAAAAACACCTTTTTCATTTGCCTCTGTAATAGTCTTCTTCAAATGCTCCAGCCTGTCGTGGCGATACATCTGCCAGGTGTTAAAGATAATTGCCCGATCCCTGTTGTAATTTAGCATCAGTTCAAAAACCACATTGTCTATCGCCTCCTGAAACCAAAAGTCTTCGGCATCAATGAGTAATCTGGTATTTGCCTTGTAAGCAGCATCGGCTATTCTGAACATCCGGGCTTTAAATTTATCAGCCTCAGCCTGTTCCTGAGCTGTTATTTTTTCATTAAAGGATATTTTTTTGAGTACCTGTGTGTCACCGATTGCAGTTGGTTTAAAAACTGTAAATGGAATGGCGTCGTTGTGCTTTGCAAATTCGATTGAGCGCAGTGTTTCGTTCACTACAGATTCATAATCACTTTTTTTTGATCCTGCTTCAGCCGAGTAATCCAGAATAGCATTGATATTTCTGCTTTTCAGGTCTTTTACTACCGGCTCACACTCCTTCAGGGTTTCCCCGCCGACAAATTGCTTGTAGAGTGTGGGTTTTACAGCCCATGCTACCGGGATTCCGGTATCTGCCATGGTCATAGCACTTTTGTTGGCAAAATTTACCAGTCCCGGTTTGCTCATTAACCGGAAAAGTAACGCGCTCTTCCTGAGTTCGGGAGTGGATTTGTGGGCAAATGTACTTTTTGTATCGCGGAAATCAAATCCGGCAAGATGTGCAATGGTTTCTCGTTTTGTCATTCCTCAACAGGTATTACTGTTACTTCATAAGTGTAGGAAAAGAGTTCTCCGAAAAGCGCTACATTATCGATGGTAACAGTAAAAGTATTGTCCTCAGAGTCTGATAAGCTTATGTCCGGGAACCAGACTATACTGTTGTCGCCAATAATCGGGTCACCGATGTTAGTTTTGTAGGTTACAGTCAAATCGGTCTCATTTCCGTATTGGTCAGTCATAACAACAGATGCAGCTTCAAAGTTCGCTTCCGGTACAGAAAAAGACCACTTTCTGTAGCATAAGGGATATGGGATAAAACCCGGTGGGGGATAAGCGATGAATTGGGGGAGATCATCAGGTACGGGATTGTTCTCATTGCCGGCAACCCAGATGGCATTTGCACGGGTTGTGGAACCATGACCCATATATTTTGCCTTGCTGTATAAAATCCATCTTCTGTGCCCCAGTGATTCATTGCTTGTGGCATCATCTTCTATATAGTAATCTATTGCATTTGAGGTGTGTACAGGAGTATTTGCCGAACCAAGACCTATATTACTGCTCTGTGCAGCTTCATGACCCATGGCAGTCCAGCATTCCCAGTTTGTCGGAGGATCATGGCTCAGGTTGCTGTTTTTATGAAACATCAGGGCGGCATACTGACATTTCTGGTTTTTTTCATCAACAAAAACAATGTCTCCCGGAAGTCCACACATCACACGGTAAAAATTAATTCTTGCAAGCACTTTGTTAGAAACAGATTCCGGAACAGTACCGGGATCACAGGTTTCAATGTCTCCTGTCCACTGCGGGTCGTCAACTGTTGTGCCGAGGTAAATGGTTTCATATGCTGATATTACCTCCTCGCGCGACAAAACAGGGTGTCCTGTAATTTCATTCTTTTCCGGAGTTTCCTGATTTGGATCACAGGAAATAAAAATCATTGAAAGAATTATTATAAATTTACTGACTGCAAAGAATCTGCTCATAGTAGAAAGTATTTCTGTTAACAAATATACTCTTTTGTAAAAATAATATTTTCATGAATCATACTGTTTTACCGGAAGAAATAATTATTACTGATTCGAAAAACCTTGCTGACAACCTCAGTCTGAGTATTTATGACAGGGTTTTTGTGCTGATGGATGAGAATAGTGAGAGATACTGCCTGCCGGTATTAGATAATGCCGGGGCATTGCCAGCTTCAAGAATTGATATTTGTATTTCAGAGGGTGAAGCAAATAAAACACTTGCCAGTTGTGAAAAAATCTGGGAGGCGATGATGGTGAATCATGGTAGCAGAAACTCGTGCCTGGTGGCTCTTGGAGGGGGCGTAATCTGCGATTTGGGTGGACTGGCTGCCTCATTATTTAAAAGAGGGATAGATTTTTTTCTGATTCCGACAACTCTTCTGGCTCAGGTTGATGCATCTGTTGGCGGGAAAACTGCTGTTAATTTTCATCATTATAAAAACCAGATAGGTTGCTTTAGTGCGCCCAAAGAGGTGATTATTAATCCTGACTTTCTCGCTACTCTTCCAAAACGGCATATGATTGCAGGATATGCTGAGATGTTAAAGCACGGCATTTTATCCGATCAGCAACATTTTGAAACTCTGATTACTCTTCAGGAAATCTCAGCTGATAAAATCGCCCCTTTTATTTGGCCCTCTCTGCAGATAAAAGCAGCAACAGTGCAGGAAGATCCTTTTGAGGAGCACCTGAGAAAAGCACTGAATTTTGGACATACAATCGGGCATGGTCTGGAATCATGGTCGAACAGCACGAAGGAGAATGCACTGCTTCATGGTGAGGCTGTGGCATTGGGAATGATTGCTGAGCTGGTTATCGCCGAAGAGCTTTTCGAAAATTCAACATTGGTGAGAGAACAGCTTGAAAACAGATTTGAAGGCATTATCCGGTGCAGCCTCAGAGAGGAAGATTTTGACGGTATTCTGCAATTTATTGCACATGATAAAAAGAATACAGCTGAAAAGGTAAAGATGGCATTACCTGCAAATGAGAATATCGCAATCAATGTTGAGGTTGGTCAGGATATGATAATTAAGGCTTTAAAGCATCTTGTGGGATTTTTATCAAAGTAGATTTTTCGTATGAATGAGATAATTCGTATCCGGGCGCCATGGAAAACAATAGATGGATCAGTATCACTGCCTATAAGTAAAAGTATGGCAAACCGGATAATAATGCTGAAAGCTTATTCCGGGGAGCTGAATCACCCACCTGACGATAGAGACTCCGGGGATACGACTCTCTTAAAGAGGAATCTGCAAAAGATAGCACAGCAGAATGATGAGGGTGAGCCTGTTAGGGTGGATTGTGGGAATGCGGGGACTGTATTCCGGTTTTTACTGCCCTTTCTGGCAAAACGAAATGGAACCTGGATTCTTACCGGTGAGCGCAGAATGCTCGAGAGGCCGGTGGGACCATTGGTAAGTGCGCTGAATTCGTTAGGCGCTGATATTGAATACCTGGAGGAGAACGGATATCCTCCATTACGTGTGAACGGAAAAACACTCTCTTCGGGAGAAGTCAAAGTGGACACTTCCATAAGCTCGCAATTTGTTTCGGCGCTGCTATTACTGGCACCATTTCTTGAATCCGGATTATCAATAAAAAAAACCGGCGAAAATGTTTCCGGGTCGTATACATCGATGACAACATCACTGTTGCGCAGCGCAGGAATAAGTGTTTCTGTGGATGGTGACATAACAAGAGTTTTTCCCGGAATAATCAATACTACCATGCTGAAACCTGAATACGACTGGTCCTCAGCATCTTTCTGGTACACTGTCGTTGCATTATCTCACCATGGAACGATAACTTTACGAGGTCTGACACCACCTGAAAGGTCCATCCAGGGAGATTCTTCCGTTGCCGGAATTTTTAGGTCGCTTGGAGTTTTCACAAATAATACTGACGACGGTTTGGTAATCCGAAAGAGCTTCAGTGTTCCAACAATAACCCGCATACGACTGAATATGCGATCAACTCCCGATCTTGTGCTGCCTGTGGTAACGGCAATTGCCGGATTGGGATACGGAGCACTTATAAGTGGAATTGATCATTTACGATACAAAGAGTCGGATCGCATTCGGGCACTGATTACAGAACTCAGAGCCCTGAATGCTTATATCGACTATGCAGAGAAGATGTTGGTTGTTCACCCTTCAGATATCAGGTATTTACGCCCGGTCAATACGTATAATGACCACAGAATGGCAATGGCTTTTGCTCCGCTTGCACTGATTTCCCGCACAATGGAAGTGCGCGACCCGGGAGTGGTAATGAAATCATACCCTGAATTCTGGAGTATGATGGAAGAACTTGGATTTGAAATGATCAGAATATAGCCTCAGTAAGCCTTATTATTCATACTTTTGCATAAATTATTATTTAATGACTGTTGATTTGTTTATCCCTTGCCTGGTGGATCAGTTTTATCCTCAAACAGGTATTAATATGGTAAAAGTGTTGAAAGCTGCCGGAGTTCAGGTGCAGTATAACCCTGTGCAGACTTGCTGCGGGCAGGCTCCATACCTGAATGGCTACTGGGAAGAGGCTAAAGTTATCGGTGAAAAATTTATCGGGGCTTTTAATGACGAGAATTATGTGGTAGGGCCATCAGCTTCGTGTGTGGCTTTTGTGCGAAATCATTATGATAAGCTATTCTATAACTCGGGGCTTCATCTCGAATATAAAAAACTTAAAAAAAGAATCTTTGAACTAAGCGACTTTCTGGTTTCTATACTCGGAGTTGTGGACTTTAAAGCAGTGCTGGAAGAAAAAGCAGTACTGCACTCAGAGTGCTCGGGTAGTAATCGTTACGGGTTAAGTGATCAGCCGTTGAAACTTATGAAGAATGTTGAAGGACTACAGCTGCTGGATATCAGTGCCGGTGAAAGATCCTGTGGATTTCAGGGTTTAGGTCCCCGGCAACTGGATAATATTGCTGAAAGGTTACTTAAAGTCTACTGTCAGAAAGTAATGGATGTTGGCGCCTCAACCATTATTGTTGTGGATCCCTCTTGCATGCTGAATTTTAATACCTATATCCAGAAGCAAAAACTACCACTGAAGGTGATGCATATTGCAGATGTTCTTTCCTCAGGAAATTGAGTTTTCCACTTTTAATTGTGAATTTCTGCTAATTTTGCACCGGGTTTAGAGGCATTTTTTTCCTGATTCCTGTTTTAGTGAATCTCTTTATGAAATAATGAACAATAAATTATTGAAAACTTCATTCTTTTTGTAAAGATGACGGTAAAAGAAACATCTATTTTTACAATGGATAATTGTAGTTGAGATTAAATGAATAAAAAGTTAACATATTCTCTTTTAATAATTCTGAGCTTTCTTTTCTGCGTCTCTTCCAAGGCACAGATAAATGCCGGTGATGATAAAGAGATTTGCTATGGTGAAACAGTATGGCTCAAAGCTTCTGTTGATGACTCTTTTGCTACCCCGGTTTTTCTGGAAGATGATACTGTTGTAGGACCCGTTTCTATTGGTTTTGACTTTGAGTTTTATGGAGAAACATACAATGAAATTTATATTAGCTCCAACGGATGGATATCCTTCACGGCGCCTTTCCCATTTTCAGACAGCTGGAATGGTGGTCACAGCCCAAGAGCCCTGCCCGACAACTCTGACTTCGTTCCGAAAAACTGTATCATGGGAGCCTGGCAGGACTGGTCTCCCTCTTATAGCGGTGGAGTAGGGTATGAGACTTCCGGCACAGCGCCAAACAGAACCCTCACTGTAAGTTTTTGTCAGGTGGCAGTATATAACTGCGAGCAGCTAACCGGAACCTTTCAGATAGTTTTGAGAGAATCACAGAATTATATTGATATAAACCTGAACAATAAACCTTATTGCCCGGATTGGTATGATGGAAAGGCAGTTCTCGGAGTGCAGAACATTGATGCCACAGATGCTGTTGTGGCTCCCGGGCGTAATGCTACGCAGTGGCTGGCGAATGAGGAAACATGGAGGTTTATCCCATCAGGGAATTCCTATGACCTGCAGCTGTTGTCATCCTATATTCCCGTCCTTAGTGGTACACTCAGCCCGATATCATGGTATTATGATGATGTGACTCCGGGAAATTATATCGGTACCTCCGATTCTATTCAGGTTAGTCCCGAATCAACAACTACTTATATTGCCTCAGTTACTTTATGTGGTGATCTGGAGTTTGATGATCAGGTTGAAGTGGTAGTGCATCCATTACCGATTGCTGATGCCGGAGCAGACCAGACCATCATTGTTGCCACCAACGCTATCCTTGACGGTACCGGAAGCCAGTGTCTGAATGGTGGCTGTGATTATCAGTGGGAGCCATCTGCCCTGATTTTCGATGACCCTGCGTCTCAAACACCCACAACAGTTAATCTGAATCAAACCACAGCTTTTTACCTCTCCATGGAGGATCAGTTTGGTTGTAAAAGTGATTCTGATATGGTGATTATCAATGTAATAAACGGACCATTGAGTCTTTTGTTAACCGCAGACCATACCGCTGTTTGCAGTGGAAACGAAGTGGTTATTACCGCAATTGGTGGTGGTGGAGAACGCCCGTATACCTACGAGTGGACCTCTGTTCCTGCACCACCGGCACCATACCCTCAGGATTCCTTCCTTATCGTTTATCCGCAGGAAACCACAACATATTTCTGTAAGATTACTGACTTTGACGGAATGTCGATACCACAGGAATCAGTCACCATTAGTGTGAATAACCCATCCCCGATTATCACCGGTCAGGAAGTGGTATGTGAAAATGAACAAAGAATACTCTATACAACACCTTTACATAATAATAACAGCTATTTCTGGAAGGTGATTACTGCTAATGGTGAAATTGAAGGATCCAACATCGATGTTTCAACACACATTACCTGGAATGGATCAGGAACAGGAAAAGTTGTTTTGAGGGAAACTTTGCCTCCACCCCTGGGGTGTATTTCATACGATACTCTGGAGGTGCAGGTGCTGGAAAGACCTGATCCTTTGGTTACCGGGCCTCAGACTGTTTGTGAGAATCAACAGGGAGTTGTATATGAAACAGTAGATTTTCAGGATCGTAGTTATTCCTGGATCGCAGATGGCGGAGATATCCCCACTGTTGATACAAATTCTTTTGTGGTTGTGAACTGGGAAGAAGCCGGTTACGGACAGGTAATTGTAACTGAAAGGCTTACCATTCATCCCGCATGTAAATCGTCAAGAACACTGGATGTAAATATTCTTCCGGGACCTCACCCTGTTATCACCGGACCTCAGGAAGTCTGCGAGCAGGATTTTGATGTGGTCTATTCCGGGAATATGATGCCAAATACATACAGCTTGTGGGGAATTTTACAAAATGGGGAGATTACCGGCTCTCCGGGCGCAGGAAGTGTATATGTTAACTGGCTGCAATCGGGAGATGGATTATTGCTGCTGAGCCAGACCATCGACTCATCCGGTTGCTCGGCTGTATCAGATACTTTCAGAGTATCGGTGCACCCAAAACCACAAATGACGGTCTCTCCTGAATCCATAGATATTTGTCAGTTCGAAGAAGTAACACTGGAGGCATCAGGTGCTGATACTATCTCCTGGTTCCCTGTGCAAGGTTTATCGGTTGTGGATGATAACCTGACTACATTTGTCGCTGATACTTCAGTACAATATCATGTGATTGGTGTTAATGGTTTCGGTTGTCAGGATACTGCTGCCGTATCTGTTTTGGTGAGGCCGGTTCCTGTAGTTGATCTTGGAGGTGATCGATATATTCGTGAAAATGAACCTGTTGTACTCTTTGCCGGAGAAGGAAATGACTATTATGAATGGCAGGACGGATCCGGCGGCTCTGAATTCACTGCATATACCGGTGGAGAATATGCAGTATATGTAGAAAAGAATGGTTGTTTTGCAACAGATACAATAATAATATCGCCTACCATGGGAGCTATTCCGGTGCCAACAGCTTTTACACCAAATGGCGACGGATTAAATGATAAATTCATGCTTTTTGGCCAGCTGGATAAGGTTGAACAGTTCTCTATGAAAATATTTGCCCGTAACGGACAAATGATTTTCTATACCAATGATGTTTATGAAGGGTGGAATGGAATGGATACATATGGTAACCCGATGCCTCAGGGAAGCTATGTCTATTATGTTGAATTTATGGAACAGGGAAACCCCTTTGATCAGGGCGTTGTAACAAAAAAAGGAACCATTACCCTTATGCGATAAATAGTGTTTTTCCCATACTGTTTAAGTGCGTAGATACCTCCGCTTTTAACATACATTTTTCGAAAACGTTTTAAATTTATTAATGGATTGTTAAACAATTATAGTCTGTTATTAATTTTTTTATATCTTCACGAACCGAAATATTTAGGGTTAATTTTCGGTTATTATGAGCATTAAGAGGTACTTTTTCACACTTTTCATCTTTATTACATCATTTTCAAATCTGATCGCGCAAAATATTGTTCAGGGGTATGATAATACTCTTGATATTGAATTGTGTAAATCAGAATATGTTTATGAGGGCGATGAAACCACTCCGGGTTTTTATGAGGTAATGATATCACTGGAACCTGTCGCAGAGTATTATTCACAAACATTTTTTCTGAATCAGCTATTAAAGGCCGAAGGGTTCTATTTTCAGCTTTTTGAAAATGAAAACCTTGTGTCGTTTTTAGTTAGCAGGCAGCTTTTTTCAAATATCCCTGTTGGCCTGGTTCATGAATTTTATAACGAAGCAAATGCTAATCAGCAGTTCCTGCCCATAGAAGCGCAGGATGAGTATTTGTCGATGTATCACATTATTCTTCCCGGAAAAGACTGGTCTTTGGTATCCGGATATCGCACCATTCAAAGTCCGTTAACAGAAAATGCACTTTGTGAGGATGCCCTCCCGTTTTGTACGGGTTCCAATTACACTTTCCCTGCCGGTGTAAACTCAGGTAGCGGCCAGAATGGTCCCAATTACGACTGTCTTGGATCCACACCAAACCCGGCATGGTATTACATGAAAATTGATGACCCCGGGAATATTGTAATTTATATGTACAGTACTCCTTCGAAAGATATTGATTTTTGTTGCTGGGGACCATTTGATGATCCATATGACGCATGTTCACAACTAACCGGAAGTAAGGTTGTTGATTGTAGTTATTCTCCCAATGCAACAGAGACCTGTAATATTTCCAATGGGCAAACAGGAGAGTATTATATTCTTATTATTACCAATTACAGTAACCAGGCATGTAATATTAATTTCTCTCAAACAGGGGGTAACGGAACAACAGATTGTACCATCCTTCCTCCGGAGGCCAGCAGTAACAGCCCTGTATGTGAAGGTGATGATATCGAACTTTATGCCGCCTCACAGAATGGTGCGTCTTACCACTGGGTGGGACCCATGGGCTTCAGCTCTAACCAACGAAACCCGGTGATTGAAAATGCCACTCAGCAAAATTCCGGCCCTTACACTCTTACTATTACTCAGGCTGCAGGTAGCAGCGATACAACATTAATGGTTTTTGTTAAGCAGCACCCTACAGGTCATATTTACGGTGATGATGAAATCTGTTCCGGCGATCAGTCATACCTCTTCTTTAACCTTACAGGTGATTCCCCCTGGGATATACGATATACCGACGGAACAAATATTTATGATGAAACTACTTTCCTGAATCAATACTCTATCTTCGTATCACCTACTTCAACAACCACCTACTCACTTGTGGAAGTGATGGATGAGTTTTGTTATGCCGAAGAATTAACCGGTGAAGCAGTGAAAAACATACACCCTCAGATAACGACATTGAATCTTGAGACCGTATGTAATGAAGAGTATACGCACTATACCGTATCGTTTCTTATAACAGGCGGTACTCCCGGAACATACGAAGTAACACCTCCCGGAAATATTACTCCCGGGCCAACGGCAATCTTTACCAGTAACCCCATTGCTGAAGGAACCCCGTTCTCATTTTCTATCGTTGATGAGTTTGATTGTGACCCGGTTGTGGTAAGTGGTGTAAAGGATTGTGACTGCCCTGCTTACGGCGAAATTGTAGGTGAAGATACTATTTGTAGCGGTCAAAGCACAGATATTGAGATCGACCTCTCGGGCGAAGCTCCGTGGAGTATCACTTATACTGCCAACGGAGGAAGCCCTGTGACCATAGACAACATTACTGAAACTCCTTATTATCTCTCTGTTTCTCCAACTGAAACTACCGAATATAAACTTACTTATGTTGGAGATCAGTTTTGTGATGGTACCGCTGTGGGTAGTGCATTGGTTAATGTTTTTCCCCAACCTGTTTCCCAATATGAATTTGAAGGCATTTGTGAGACTGAAGAAACGCTGTTTACAAATCTGGGCTCTGTACCTGCTCCCGGAGTCATTACCTCATACCTGTGGGATTTTGACGATAGCGGAGCAACCAGTACCGACGAAAATCCTGTTTATACCTTCTCTACTGATGGTGATTTTGAAGTTTCGCTGACAATCACAAGCGATGAAGGTTGTGCAGATACCTATACCGAAACAATTACAGTGGCTGACTTTGTAGATACTGATGCCGGTGATGATCAGGTAATAACTTATGGTACTACTACAACGCTCGAAGGATCTGTTAGTGGTGGTAGCGGTGATTTTTCATATCAATGGCAGCCTTCTTACAAAGTTGAAAATCCTAATGACTTAACAACTAATACAAATAATCTTTACGAAAATCAGACATTCTTCCTCACTGCCATAGATAATGTTTCAGGATGTGAAGGTGAATCTTCAGTTTTTGTAGAATTAGACGGCTTCCCGCTTTCCTCAACGCCGGAGAGTTCTCCCAGTCAGGCATGTTACGGTCATGGCATCCAACTTTCAGCCAATGCATTTGGTGGTACTGAAGCTTATACCTACTCATGGACTTCTGATCCTGCAGGATATACCTTTGAGATTGCAAACCCTGCCATAGAATCACTCACAGAGTCTACCACGTTTTATGTTACTATTAATGATGGGTTTAATGATGTGCAGGCCTCTGTGTTTGTACCTGTAAATCCAAATCCGGATATTTCTGCCGGTGATGATATCGCTATCGATTATGGTTACGTTGCTCAGTTAAATTGTGAAACCCTTGGTGGTGGATCAAACTTTAGCTTCTATTGGGATCCTGAAGAAAAAATCTCAGGCAGCCCATATATGCAATCTCCTACAACAATAAATCTTTCTACAAGTACGAACTTTAACGTTACCGCAACAAATGAATTTGGTTGTGATACTGATGATGATGTCTTTGTAGAAGTTATTGGAGGACCACTATCTGCCGCACCATATATTGAGGATGACAAGGTATGCCATCTTGATACCATTACTCTTTTCAGTGGCGCCGGTGGTGGCGGTGGAAATTATCAGTATCAGTGGAGTGTGAGCCCCGGAACGTGGACTTCCACAGATGCGACACCTGAATTCCCAATGCTGCAAAGTGGTAACTTTACCTTTAGTGTGGAGGTCTCTGATGACTATAACTCTATCTCCGGAACATTGGATCTTACCATTAATCCGTTACCTGCTGTTGATCTTACTGCCGACTTCGACTCTATCGTTTCTGCAGGAGTTGTGGCAGTGTGTGTTTATGACTCGGTTTACCTTGATGCGCAGAATGATAATTCTGAGTATATCTGGAGTACCGGTTCCACAGATCAGGTTATTCAGGTGGGCTCAACAGGAATTGGTTCAAGTACACAGGAATATGATGTGCTTATTACAGATAAAACCACCGGATGCTCTTATAATGCGGAGATCATGATAATTTACTCTTTTGCCATGTGCTCCTATTTTATTGAAGAATTGAACGGTCAAACACTCTCTGTCGAAATGTATCCAAACCCTTCCACTGAAAAGATTACCCTTTCAGTAACCGGGATTGAGCAGTCCACAGAGATTATCATTACTGATATTACCGGGAAAAATACACACTATCGCACATTTGTTGGTGCCGGAGCGCATGAATTCTCTGAAGTTATTGATATTTCAAATTATCCTGAAGGAATATATCTTATAACATTTATTTCAGGTGAAGCATCCTGCACACAGAAAATAATAAAAACAGCAACCGAATAATTTAAACTCGTGTTAATGAAACGATTAAGCTTAGTTTCGGCTTTTATACTGATTTCCCTGTTTCTCTTTAGTCAGAAAGAGGCGAATAATTGGGTTTTTACAACAAATACAGGATTGAATTTTGATACTGATCCGCCAACAGTTTTGAATAATACTCCAATATCATTTTCGTTTGGTTCTTCTTGTATTAGTGATGCCAATGGTAACCTACTGCTTACTACTGACGGACATACTGTGTGGAACAGGAGCGGAAATTCATTGATGAATGGTGTGAATATTGGTGGCGATGCAGGTAGCACTCAGTCATCACTGATTGTCCCCGATCCAAGCAGATCAGATTCATATTATATTTTTACTGTAGATAAGTTTTACAATATTGCAGGATATGAAAATGAGTGCTTCTCCTATTCCAGAGTGAATATGCTCGGTAATAACGGCGCAGGGTCTGTATCTGAAAAAGATATACTCCTTCTGGAGGAGACTCCTGAATATGTTTCCGGAGTAAAACATGCCAACGGCCGCGATTATTGGGTGGTAACCCATGAATATGGAAACAACTCTTTTTATGTTTTTGATATCACTGCTGATGAAGGTCTTCGCGCAGATAATCCAAAAATTATTGAAGCAGGCTCTGATCATCTGGGCGTTATCAATACTCAGGGAATGCTTAAATTTTCGCCTGACGGACGCTATCTTGCAAGTACACAGATTGATGGCATCGTTGAGCTGTTTTCATTTGATAATCAGACAGGAGCGATCAGTCTTATAAGTTCTGCTGTTGTACCTGATGCTTACGGTGTTGAGTTTGACGCTGATGCGAAGTTTTTGTATGTCTCTACAAGCCCCGGATTTACAAGTGGATCCAACCCGTCACAAATTTTTCAGTATGACCTCAGCAGACCCGATCCGCTTTCTTCATTGCATACTGTCAATACTATCATCCGGGATACCGTATTTGGTTCTTTGCAGCTGGGTCCTGACAGAAAGATCTATTGTGCGCGTTTTATCCACCTCGCAAACAGGGGAGAGCATGTTTCAGTAATTCATAATCCTTCCCGCGCCGGAGTCGGTTGTAACTTCAACAGAATTGATAATGCTTTTGATGAGGGTATTAACCTGGGTGGAAAGAAACTGATTGCAGGGTTGCCAAACTTCGTGACAAGCTTCCTGGATATGCCTTTCTTTACCTATGATAGCATCTGTTTTGAGAATACTGTATCCTTTGATTTGGTTAATAAAGATAATATTGATCAGATATCATGGGACTTTGGCGATCCGGAGTCGGCCTCCAACAACTCATCACAAATGTCTCCGACACATGTTTTCTCTGCTACCGGAGCATTTAATGTATCGGTTCAGGTGACTTTTAATGGCCAGACATATAACTATGCCGAAGAGGTTATTGTAAACCCTCTCCCTGTGATAGACTTCGGTGCTGATACAATATATCTGTTCCCCGGAGCAATTCAACCCCTGGAAGTCGATGACATTTATACTTCATATCTCTGGAATACAGGTAGCACCAGCAATCTTTTGCTCGCCGGTGAGCCGGGAGATTATACGGTTACTGTTACTGATGAACTGGGATGCTGGGATCGTAAAACCGTAACAATTTTGCCCGCAAATATCTATTTCCCTAATGCCTTTACTCCTAATGGTGATGGTCGGAATGATACTTTTGGTCCTAAAGGTGCCAATAGCGGACTATATAATATCCGGATGTTTGTTTATAATCGTTTTGGACAGCTAATGTACGAATCTCCAGCCCTTGATGAACTGGGAAATGATGACGGATCTTTCAACTGGGATGGAACCAAAGGAGGTGATATTCAACCTACAGTAACTTATGTATGGGTTGTGAAATTTGAAGTTGAGAAGGAAAAGGGCGAATTCAGTGTTGAGCAATATTCCGGTAGTGTTACCCTGTTGAGGTAATCTGATATATGTCTCTCTGTTTAATCTGAGGACTATTTGTTGAATTATATTGCTTTTATAGCATAGATGTACTAAATTGGTGCACCTAAAGCATGATATAAAAATATTATCCCTATGAGACGCTCTGATATCTACTCTTTATTATTTGTATCTGTATTATTCGCCTTTTCATTTTCTTTGAAAGGACAAACTCCAACTCTTCAGGATTGTCTTGGAGCCATTCCTGTTTGTCAGGAATCTTATACTCAGACTCAGGTATACAATGGTTTTGGCTCGTATAATGAAATTCCCAGCACTGGTTCCTGCCCCAATAACTGTATGGATGGTGAGAAAAACAGTGTTTGGTATATCATTACAGTGCAAAGTGCAGGTATGATGAGTTTTGAGATTGACCCTATTGTTTCCAATGATGATTATGACTGGGGTGTTTATAACCTTACTGAAGCAGAGTGTGGTGATATTTACGGAAACCCATCATTGCAAGTCGCCTGTAATGCTGCCGGTGGCTCCGGATATCACGGAAATACCGGATCCTGGTCTGCTATGGGTGGAACTTCAGCCTGTGAAGGCGGTGGAAACACAAATAAGTGGTGCGCCGATATTCCTGTTCAGGAAGGTGAAACTTATGTGATATGTGTTAGTAACTGGACACAGTCTGTGCAGGGTTATACCATAGACTTTTCACCATCAACAGCTGATATATATGATGATGTAAAACCTTATATTAACTGGGTGCAGGAAGCTTTTGGGTGTTCCGGTGAGACAGAGGTGAATTTTGAGTTCTCTGAGTTTATGCTCTGTGAGTCTGTAAATCCCACAGATTTCATGTTGCTGGACCCCAATGGTGTTGAGCTAACAATCCTTGATGTTATCGGTGAGGCCTGTGAAGATGGTGGTACTCAGGAAGTGAACTTCAAAATTGTACTGGATCCTTCTACTCCTGTGATTGAAACCGGTATGCACAGCCTTGTGATTGATGGCCCTGTGGCTGACTTATGTTCTAATTACGCCAACCTTGAGGCTTTCGATTTTATGGTTGTTACCGATGCTCCCTATGTGGATTTCGACGGTCTGCCCGCAAATGCTTGTATTACCGACAGCCCGAAAGAGTTGGTCTCAAATCGTGATGAAGGTACATATTCAATCTCTCCTGATTGTGGCGATTGCCTCGAAGATCATGGCGACGGAACTGCTACCCTGACACCCACGCTAATGGGTGTTGGTCTGTATAGTGTTACCTATTATTATGATGACGGACTGTGTGATAATGATACTTCACAGATGATTATGATGAACTCTCTGCCTGCGGTTTTTAACCTTAGCGAGGGAGGCACTTTCTGTGAAGGAACTCAAGGTGTGGAAATTACTCTTGATGGTACTGAGAGTATGGTGTGGTACGACCTGAAGCGTAATGGTGAATACCTCGAATCACGTTTGGGTAGCGGTAATGCTCTGAGTTTCAATTACTGGGATGTTCCGGGAACATATACCGTTGAGGCATCAAGCTTCTGTGGTACATCTTCCATGAATGGCTCTTGTATAATTGAAGAAGTCCCTGCGCCAACAGTGTTTGACATTTCCGGCCCTGAATTTTTCTGTGAAAATACAGATGGTGCTGTAATAACTGTTAATGACAGTGAACCGGGCGTTTCCTATGAACTTCTCCTGAACGGAAATCCGCTATCTCCTCCTCTGACATTGATTGGCGTTGGTGGCTCTATGGATTTTCCTCCTCAGAATGTACCCGGAACTTACACCGTTTATGCTGAACAGGCAGGATGCGATAATATGATGAATGGTGCGGTTGTCCTGGCAGAAAAACCGGAACCTGAAGCTCAGTTTGATTTTAGCGGGGTGTGTCAGTTTGTGCCTACTCAGTTTGAAAACCAGTCAACAATCACATCCGGTACAATAACAGACTTTTTCTGGGATTTTGACGATAACGGAGCTACTTCTACCGACGAAAACCCGTCATATACCTTTACTTCTTTTGGCAATCATAGCGTAACGCTGACCGTAACTTCGGATTTTGGTTGCGAATCGGAGACTGTTCAGGTAGTAAATATCGTTGAAGGTATTAATGCTGATGCCGGTCTGGATGAGGTTATTCCCTATGGTACTTCAACTACCTTAAACGGATCTGCTACAGGCGGAAGCGCATCCTATTCCTATCACTGGGAACCGGAAGCGTATGTTGTTGACCCCAATTCAGCTTCTACCATGACAACTAATCTTTATGAGGATTATACATTTACCCTGACTGTTGATGACAGTGGCAGTGAGTGTTATGGTGAGGCAACAGTAGATATCACACTTCAGGGTGGACCGCTGAGAGCTGAGCCATCTGCAAGTGCTGAATTTGTCTGTCATGGTGATGGAGTTCAATTGCAGGCAAACCCCGCAGGCGGAAGTGAGAATTATGACTATTCATGGACTTCAGATCCTGTCGGTTTTACGTTCGATGTTGAGAATCCTGCCATTGCTTCCTTAACACAGTCAACTACTTTTATTGTCGAAATTGATGACGGATATAATACTGTTTCAGAATCAGTTTATGTAGCAGTGAAACCCAACCCTGATGCATATGCCGGCAGCGACCAGGAAATCCCATACGATTATTACACTCAGCTGATGTGTATTATTAATGGTGGCGGTTCTACTTTTGATCTGCAGTGGACTCCTGAGGAATTTATTAACGGGAACGCTACGATTCCTGATCCTATTACCATTTCGTTAACTGAGAATGTTCAGTTCTATGTTGAAGTGACCAATGAATTTGGATGTAGCTTTAATGATGGTATGGAAGTCAGGGTTACAGGAGGACCATTGGGAACCAGTGCTTATGCAGAAGATACTCTTCTTTGTCAGTATGATACGCTCTTCCTGCATGCCAGTCCGTTCGGTGGTGGTCAGCCCTGGACATATGACTGGAGTGTGACACCGGGAACATGGACTTCCACGGAGGAAAATCCGTATGTAATTGTGGACAATACAGGTGATTATACTTACCACCTCGATCTTCACGATTTACAAAATACCGTTGAAAAAGAGATCAATGTTCAGGTGAACCCCAGCCCCGTGGTAGACCTGATGAATGACTTCGATTCTATTGTTAATCAGTCTACAAGGTATGTGGCAGTGTGTGTCTACGATACTGTAACGCTGGATGCCGGAAACCCGGGATTCTCGTACATCTGGAGTACAGGTTCCACAGAACAGGCAATTCAGGTTGGTACAACAGGTATCGGCTCTTCAACGCAAAGCTATTACGTGGATGTTTTGGATGAAACTACAGGTTGCGCTACCAGCGATACAATCAACATAATCTACTCTTTCGCAATGTGTTCGTACTCTATAAATGAGTTTAACGGTCAAACACTTGATGTGGTGCTTTTCCCGAATCCTGTGAATAACAACCTCAATGTAAGTGTTCAGGGTATCACCCGCGAAACAGAGGTTTTCATAACTGACATTCAGGGGAAACGTGTTTACCACAGAGTTTCTGTACCGGCAAATTCCAATCCTTGGAAATATGAGTTTGACTTCACAACAATTCCTGCAGGAACCTATCTGATCTCCTTCTCATCAGGGGGTGCTGTACATACGGAAAAAATTGTGAAAGGTGCATTCAGACCATAAAATTTATTAAAAATATAGGAAGCGGGCTTTTTTCTGTATCATGGGAAAAAGCCCGTTTTGAATTTGTATTTTTGTGTTATGACAAGCGAAGCCTACTTTGTAAAAATTGCACTTGAATTAAATCTTAAAGCCCATCAGGTAAAAAACACCGTGATGCTGCTTGATGAAGGTGCTACAGTACCATTTATTGCCAGATACCGTAAGGAGATGACCGGCAGCCTGGATGAAGTTAAAATTATGGCCATCCGCGACAGGCTTTCACAACTCCGGGAGCTGGATAAGCGAAGGGAATCTATCCTGGAAACACTTCAGGAACAGGGAAACCTGACAACCGACTTAAAAGAAAAGATTAACGAAGCTGAAACGTTATCTGAACTGGAAGACTTATATCTCCCTTACCGGCCAAAGCGTCGCACAAGGGCTACCATAGCAAAGGAGCGGGGACTGGAACCTCTGGCTAAGATTATTATGTCGCAGCAATATGGCGATATGTATGCCCGGGCAGAAGGGTTTATTAATCCTGATAAAGATATTGAAGATGAAAATGCCGCCATACAGGGCGCACTGGATATTATCAGTGAATGGATTTCTGAACATACTTACACCAGAAAGCGTATCCGCAGCCTCTTTGAAAGAGATGCTATGATGGAATCAAAGGTGGCGAAAGGAAAAGAAACTGAGGGTGAGAAGTATCGTACCTATTTTGAGCACAAAGAGAAAATCAGCCGCGCACCGTCACATAGAGTCCTCGCAGTTTTCCGTGGTGAAAAAGAGGGATTTCTCAAGCTTATGATACGGCCGGATGAAAATAAAGCACTGGAAATCCTCAACAGTATCTGGCTTCGCAACGACAGCGATGCCGCCGGATTGGTGCGTGATGCAGTGAAAGATTCCTATAAAAGATTACTGGCGCCTTCCATTGAAACTGAAATCCGTCATGCGATAAAAGAGAAAGCTGATGAAAAGGCAATTGGTGTTTTTGCTGAAAACCTGAAGCAACTGCTGATGGCACCACCTCTGGGAGGGAAAAGTGTGCTTGCCATCGATCCGGGATTCCGCACAGGTTGTAAAGTAGTTTGTCTGGATAAATACGGAAACCTGCTTCATAATGAAACAATATTTCCTCACCCTCCGGAACGTCAAATCAAGCAGTCAATAAATAAACTGGTGAATCTTGTTGATACGTATGATATTGAAGCCATTGCTATCGGGAACGGTACCGCCGGAAGAGAGACTGAATCTTTTGTAAAGCGAATCAGGTTTAACCGTGACCTGGTTGCTGTAATCGTTAATGAAAGCGGTGCTTCAATATATTCTGCCTCGAAAATAGCACGTGAGGAATTTCCTGATTACGATGTAACAGTGCGGGGTGCCGTTTCAATTGGAAGACGGCTGATGGATCCTCTGGCTGAATTGGTGAAAATTGATCCCAAATCCATTGGCGTGGGGCAGTACCAGCACGATGTGAATCAGAATGCCCTTCAGCAAAGTCTTTCCGATGTGGTAGTGAATTGTGTGAATAGTGTTGGCGTGGAAGTGAATACTTGCAGCAAAGAGCTATTAACCTATGTCTCAGGTCTCGGGCCCTCACTGGCACAAAATGTTATCGACTACCGCAGGGAGCATGGCGCATTTACTTCCAGAGAAGCGTTCAAGGCGGTACCCAGGTTTGGAGCCAAGGCATTTGAGCAGGCCGCAGGTTTTCTGCGGATCCGTAATGGAGAAAACCCTCTCGACAGAAGTGCTGTGCACCCTGAAAGCTATTATGTGGTTGAGAAGTTTGCCAAAAAGCTCAATTGCTCAATACCTGACCTGATTGGCAATAATGAGCTGCTGAAGCGCCTGAATCTTGAGGATTTTGTGGATGATAATGTCGGTATTCCTACCCTGAAGGATATTGTTTCAGAACTTGCAAAACCGGGACGTGATCCACGGAAAAATATCAAAATGTTTGAGTTTGACCCCAATGTACACCATATTGAGGATCTGAAGCCGGGAATGGAACTTCCGGGAATAGTTACAAATATAACGGCATTCGGTGCCTTTGTGGATGTGGGGGTACACCAGGACGGTCTGGTTCATCTTAGTCAGATGGCAGAGGCTTATGTTTCTGATCCTAACGAAGTTGTTCGCCTGAATCAACATGTAATGGTTAGTGTGATGGACGTGGATATTCGCAGGAAACGTATTCAGCTATCAATGAAAGGGGTTTCGCAAAAATTCTAAACACTAATGCTATCTTTGTGTCGTTATAATTATCGGTAAGTATAAATTGATGAGTATGAAAAACGGGTTGAGAAGAAGATTGTGCCTGGCTGCTGTATTTGTAGTTTTGATGGGAGGATCCGCGGTATCTCAGATAATTCAGGGAGCACTGATATTTGGTGGAAACCTGACACAGGTGGACGGGGATGAGGTTTTTGGTTTTAATAACGTCGGGCTAAATGCCGGCGCCGCTGCAATTGTTCCTTTCGGAGATAATTGGTCCATGAGCCTTGAAGCACTGTACAGTCAAAAGGGTGCTCACCGTAAAAAACAATGGAACGTCGACGATCCTACCCGTGATGGTTCATATGATTATAACCTTAACTACGCTGAAATTCCACTTCTGGTGCACTATAATGATAAGGATGTGATGACTTTTGGTGCCGGATTCAGCTATGGACGCCTTGTGAGTTATGATGAAATTGATAACCGCGATCCCAACTATGTNTCAATCCATAATGTTGAATTTCTTGCTGATGTGCGTTTTCGGGTTTATAAAAACCTGAAAATGAATTTCAGGTATTCGTACTCCTTATTCTCATATCGTGATGCAACCTTTCACTGGGAAGGACTGGATCACCCGGAAGAAAGAAGTCAGTACCATAATGTAATTACCTGGCGTTTAATGTGGGTTATCAACGAACGTCAATCGCGCAGAACACAAAAAGAGACCGAAATTTTTAATGATATTGGAAGATAATGCCTTCTGCTGATGCATACATAAATGATTTTGGTATGGAGCCACACCCGGAAGGTGGATTCTACAGGCGATTGCATACCTCGTCATTTCTGTTTTCCATCAATGAAGAACGGAAAGCTTCCAGCTCTGTACTTTATCTGCTCAAAGGCACTCAGAAATCTCTTTTTCATCGTATTGATGCAGAAGAGGTCTGGTATCATAAAGACGGAGCCCCGATGAAACTCCATCTTTTATATCCTGACGCAACAGCGGAATCGGTATCTCTTGATGGAATAAATAATATTCACTTTTATATTCCTCCCGGAACGTGGATGGCAGCCGAACCGTTAGATAAAAACGGGTTCTCCTGTGTGATATGTCACGTTACTCCTGAGTTTCTGTTTGAGGGCTTTCAACTTGCCGAAAAAAACTACCTGCTGGAAAGATATCCGGATTATTCAACGCTTATTAATGCTTTTACAGAAGGATGATGCAGGGCGAAAATAAAATCTATCGTTTTGGCATCCTGTGTAACGGATATTCCTTTGCTGCCTGGCAGACATTGGTGATTGAAGAATTAATCAATCAGGGTCACATCCCTGTTGTGCTTATCGTTGACGACACACCGATACCCCAACGAAGTATCCTGAAAAAAATATCCCGGTACACCGGAAAAAAGGGCCTCTATAACTTATTTGAGCGCTTCGTTTTCAATATCCCTGCAAAGGAATCAACTGATATGGAAGAGGCATTGCGACATGCAGAGGTAATCAGGGCAGTACCTGAACTTAAAGGATTCGGTCAGTATTTCAATGAAGATACCATAAAACAGATAAAGGAGTGTTCTCCGGATTTTCTCCTGCGCTTCGGTTTCAATATTATCCGCGGTGAGATCCTCGATTCAGCACCACTGGGAGTATGGTCGTATCATCATGATGATGAAATGAAATACAGAGGAGGTCCACCTGCATTCTGGGAAATTGCAAAAGGCGACCCTGTTAACGGTGTGATTCTTCAAAAACTTACAGACCGGCTGGATGGTGGGATAATCCTGAAAAAAGGATATTTTAAAACTACCCTACACAGCTATTCAGGTAACCTCAACCGTGTACTTGTGGAAGCTTCAAAATGGCCTGCTGAAATTTGCAGCCAATTAGCATCAGGCAAGTATTCCCTGCCCGAAACTGCTTCAAAATCTGATGCTCCGGTGTTTAAAAAGCCGGGCAACATCCAAATGGTAAAGTTTCTGTATGTGAAGTTGCTAAATAGGATACAGTTTCATTATCAGGAACTTATGCAGGCTGAAAGATGGGATTTAATGCTTATAAAGCAGAAAAGAGATATACCTGCAATTCCTGACCTGAGAGGTGAAATAATCCCTCTTCCCAAGCCCTTGAAAAATCATTTTCATGCTGATCCGTTTTTGGTAAAAAAAGGAAATTATCTACATATTCTTTATGAAGATTTTGATTATAAGATAAATAAAGGAGTTATCGGTTATTTCAGGGTTGATGCAGATACGCAGGAAGTTTCGGCACGAACCTGTGCACTTGAGATGGAGTGTCATCTTGCATACCCGCATATGTTTGTGCATGATAATATCATCTATTGCATTCCCGAATTGTCCAGGTCAGGTGCTGTTGAATTGTTTTCCCTGGATGAGAATACGGGCAAGCTAAACCATGTATGTCAGATGCTGAAGTTTCCGGGTGTGGATCCAACACTGTTTTTTCATGAAGGGAAATGGTGGCTTTTCGTAACTCATGCATCGGCCTCCAATGAGCAGCTGCATATTTTTTACAGTGAGAATTTACAGGGGCCGTACACAGCGCATCCTTTGAATCCTGTCAAAACAGATATTCAGAGTGCCAGACCCGGGGGGCGACCGGAGTTTATTGACGGAAAATGGTTTCGCCCGGCACAAATGAACTCAGGACGGTATGGTGCATCCCTGGTTTGGAATGAAATAGAGTCGCTCACAACGGTTAACTTTTCAGAAAAAACGGTTTTGGAATTATCACCATTTGAAATGAAAAGGTATAAGCAAGGACTACATACATGGTGCAGAGATGGCGAATATCTTATTGTTGACGGGAAGAGCTATGGTTGTAACAGGCACCATTTTTTACGAAATTTGAAACGAAAATTCAGATAAGAGGATATGATTAAAAAAGTACTTGGAACAGCTGGATCAAGGGTTTTGGTATCTGTATTGAGCCTTCTTTTGGTATTGATATACGGACGAACTCTGGGACCCGAGGGAGCAGGAACTATAGGTCTGGTGGTTCTGGGGATTACGATAGTGCTGCTAATGAGCAACTTTGTTTCAGGCGGAGCACTGGTTTACCTTACGCCGCGCGAGAAGACCTTTCTGTTGTTCGTACCTGCCTATTTCTGGGCACTCTTCTCATCAATTCTGGTCTCCTATGCCCTGGATCGCTTTGGACTGCTGCCGGAAGGAATGCTCTACCATGTGCTTTTCCTGTCACTTATATTCTCCTGGCATACGGCAAATCTTAACATTCTCCTGGGAAAAGAACGTGTTGCTGCTTTTAACGTAGCTTCTGTGTTTCAGGTCGTAGTGCTTTTTTGCGCTTTTCTCTATTTTATCTTTATCAAAGAAGAGATCTCAGTGATGTCGTATGTATATGCTCTTTACCTTTCATATACTGCAGCATTTCTTATGAGCCTGATAATGATACTAAAAGAGCTGAAATATGCAGACCTTTCGGAAATGGGTGATGTCATATTAAGAATATTTCGCTACGGCTCCTTTGTGCAGTTTGCCAACACGCTTCAGCTGTTGAATTACAGGTTGGGTTATTATATCATCGAATCATATCTCGGAAAAGCCCGGTTAGGGGTATTTCAAATTGGAAATCAGCTTAGCGAAGGCCTTTGGATAGCCGGGAAAAGCCTTGCCTTAGTGCAGTATTCCCGAATCTCCAATGAACCGGATCCTGTTTATGCTAAAAACCTTTCCGTTAGGTTTCTGAAGCTTACAGTGTTAATTACTGTATCCATGCTTGCCATATTCTGGATTTTGCCGGAGTCTTTTTACCTGTGGATTCTGACGGATAAATATGAAGGAATAAAAAATGTGATTTGGTCCTTATCGCCGGGAATTATAGCTATCTCAGCGAATGTGATACTGAGCCACTTCTTTAGCGGTACAGGAAGGCATCATCATAATGCCATCAGCTCAGGCATTGGTGTGGTGTTTACGCTTACATTCGGTTTCATCCTGATTCCGAAAATCGGTATCCTCGGTGCCGGTATAACCGCCTCGGTTTCCTATATGATGACTCTTGTATATCAGTTAATTATGTTTTACAGAATTACAAAACTTACTGTAAGGGAACTTTTTGTAACACGTGCTGATTTTGATTTTCTATTAACTGAAATCAAAGGATTGTTGTTTAAGAAAAACAAGTAGCAGGAATTAATTACAAACCTCATGGAGTTTATTGTGTTACTTTATAACTTATGCGGAAGTCCTGAGCTTTCTGTGGGATAAATTTCAATCGTTAAAATCTTTACTTTTGTGATTATGAAACACCATCAATATCTATATATACTGCTAGGTTTTATTTTGTTTTCCTGTAATCCGGGAAGAAACAATAATCCTGAGCCTTTCCCTGAGCCTGAGGATGGTTATCCTGAAAATATCATTTTCTTTATTGGTGATGGAATGGGACCGGCGCATGTTACGGCTGCCGAAACCGTAAATAACGGACTAAACATTACTTCATTGAGCACAACCGGCCTGATGACTACTCATGCTGCCGACCGCTCCGTTACTGAATCAGCAGCTTCTGCAACTGCAATGACCACCGGAGTAAAGACCAATTATAAAATGCTTGGTGTTAATCCTGATGGTGAAATTCTAAAGAACATTTTTGAATATCTGCACGAAAGAGGTTATGCTACGGGTTTAATTACAACTACATTCCTTCAGGGTGCTACTCCGGCTGCTTTTTATGCACATGCTGAATTGCGTGATATGTATGAGGATATTAGCGTGCAAATGGCTCATTCGGAAGTGGATGTGCTTATTGGAGGAGGCTCTTTCTGGCTTAATGAGCGCGAAGATGGTCTTAACCTTATTGATACCATGACCTCGAGAGGTTATTCATATTATGAGCATATAAATGATGTTCCTCTCGATGAATCGGGCAAATTGCTGGTTGTACAGGCACAATACCGTTTGCCCGGAATTGAGGATGATCGCGGTGATTATCTCCAGCAGGCGCTTTCACGTGCGCTCTCCAGGCTTGACAAAACCCGACAACCCTGGTTTCTGATGGTGGAAAATGAACATATCGACCTGCGTGGCCATGACAACCTGCAGGATGAAATGCTTGCAGAAGTTGTGGACCTCGATCTTACCGTTGGAAATGCACTTAGTTATGCTGCCACAAATCAGAAAACACTTATTGTGGTTGCCGGAGATCATGAAACAGGAGGTTTTTCCATAACCGGTGGAAATGTTTTCGAAGGAACCGTTGAAGGAGACTTCCAGGGTGATAATCATACCGCCGTGATGGTGCCGGTTTACGCTGATGGCCCGGGAGCATCTTATTTTTCAGGTGTTTATGATAATACCGATATGTTTAGAAAGTTTACAGACCTGTTAAAAATAAATGCCCATTAATCTATGATATCAGGATTAAGGCATCTGTTGAAATTTGCGTACCCGGAATTACCCTTCCGGAATGCCCCTACATTTGCTTTGGTCTGGATACTGTTTTTGTCTGCCCTTCCTGTTTCCGCACAGATTGTTATCAATGAAGCAAGTTCAGCAAATCTGTATACGTTGTTTGATGAGGATCATGATGCTGAAGACTGGATAGAGCTTTATAACCGCAGCATGGATACTATCTCCGTTCACGGTTGGTATCTCTCCGACAAAAAGAGTGTTGCGGATATGTGGAAAATCCCTGATGTTAAAATTTACCCCGACTCTTTTGCCCTGTTTTTTGCTTCCGGAAAGAACCGTAATAACGTGGTGCATCACTGGGAAACAGCAGTTTACTGCGATAGCATCTGGCGATACCTGAACCCCGGATATGAACCTCCGGCCGACTGGGAGTTGCCGTCATTCTCTGATACATCATGGGCGGAAGGATACGGCGGCTTCGGTTTTGGCGATGATGACGATACAACAGTAACCTACGATACGCTGCGAACAATTTACCTGCGAAAATCTTTCGACATCAGTGATACTTCAAAGATCATTAACGCTGTTTTACATGCTGATTATGACGACGGGTTTGTGATGTATCTCAATGGTCATGAAATTATTCGCGAGAATATTCAGCCTGATGGCAAAACGCCGCACTATCTGCAACCTGCCATGTGGGTAAAAGAGGCGCAGATGTATCAGGGAGGACTGCCGCAAAGCTTTGTAATCAACAAGCCTCTTTTGCGGCGGTATCTGAAGAATGGCGAAAATCTGCTGGCTATTCAGTGTCATAACCGTTGGGATGACAGCGATATGACCATAAAACCCTGGCTCTCTTTTGGTATCAGTGATACAACTCAGATGTTTGGCCCGGTTCCGGAGTGGTTTTTCCCATCTGACCCTCCATTGCATACAAACTTTGGTATCAGCCCGGAAGGAGAGAAGATATACCTTTTCAACCCGTTTGGGGTTCTGGTTTCTGAAATGGATGTTCCTCCGCTTCAACCTGATATAAGTTACGGCTTATTGAAAGATGGCAGCGACTCACTGGTCTGGTTTAATAATCCTACTCCCGGATTCAGTAATGATTCCATTTCCGGTGTATCCGGAGCTATAGAAATAATCCCGCAAATCACTCCTTATACCGGTTCTTATATTGATTCTGTCCTGGTAGCAATGAATTCTGCAGATACACTGACGGCAATACGTTTTACCCTCGATGGCAGTGCGCCGAAAGCGACTTCTGAGCTTTACACAGAACCTTTTTATATCGACTCTACAGTGGTAATCCGTGCCCGCCTTTTCAGGGATGGCTATGTTCCTTCGAAAGTAGTTACTGAAACACTTTTCTTCAACGAATCTACAGCAATGAGAATGATTTCCATAGCTACCGATCCGGATTATCTTTGGAATGAAGATTTCGGAATCTATGTGTTGGGGACACAGTACCTTCCTGACAGGCCGAATTTCGGGGCTAATTTCTGGGATGATACGGAAATCCCGGTTCATATAAACCTTTTTGATGCTGATAATGCCTCATACTATGCCACAGACTGTGGACTGAAAATCCATGGAGGATGGACCCGTTCTATTGCGCAGAAATCCATTCGTCCCATGGCAAAGGGGAAGTATGGAAGCGAGTATTTTTATAATCGGATTTTTCACGGAAAGCCAATTAACAAGTATAAGCGGTTTGTATTGAGAAATGGCGGCAATGACCATTATTCCTGCTTTTTCAGAGATGCTTTAATTCACAAACTTGTTGAGAATGATACCTATGCCGATATCCTCGATTATGAACCGGTTTTGGTTTTTATCAACGGAGATTACTGGGGTATTCATAATATGAGAGAGAAGATTGATCATTACTATCTGGAATCCAATTATCATATCGATCCTGAAAAAGTTGATATCCTCGAAGAACAGGGAGAGGTGATTTCGGGTGAAAATGCTGATTTTCTAAATCTTATGGATTTTGTGAAGTTTAATGATCTTTCTTTGGATGAAAACTATCAGATTGTTCAGTCACAGGTTGATCTTGAATCCTTTACTGATGTGATAGCACTTAACACCTTTTTTGTAAATACCGACTGGCCGCATAATAACATGAAATGGTGGCGGCATCAGGGTGGTAAATGGAACTATTTTCTGATGGATCTCGACATGAGCAGCGGAATCAGCAATAACAATAAGCCTTATGTAGAGCAACTGCAGCGAATGTTTAACGATACGGTGACTGCCAATATGATTCTGTTTAAGCGCTTGTTGAATAATCAGGAGTACCGCAACTACTTTATAAACCGGTATGCTGACCTGATGAATAGTGCGTTGGTGATTGATAAGATGCTTAATCTCACCGATAGTATTGTAGATATTCTGCGACCTGAAATGCAGCGGCATAAGGAAAGATGGGGAAGCCAGTCAGCCACAACATGGGAGACGTATTATGTGGAAAATATTTTCAAGGGTTTTCTGAATTTAAGGCATCAGTTTGCCCGGGAGCATGTGGAGGAAGCATTTGAACTTGAGAATCAGGTTGATTTGCATTTCAGCTCATTTCCCCCGGAATCAGGACGGATTAAGGTTAATACAATTATTCCGGAGCTGCCTTTTGAGGGGATTTACTTTAATCCTGTACCGGTAAAAATCGAAGCGCTTCCTGCTCCCGGATGTGAATTTGGCTACTGGAAGAATTCTGACAGTACCTGGATTTCTTACGACCGAATAACAGAACACACATTTCAGGATGATGATACACTGATTGCAGTTTTTTCCGGCGTTCCGGATACTGCAGGGATTCTCATCACGGAGATTATGCATTCGCCACATAAGCAGGTTGATTGCGGAGACTGGATTGAAGTTTATAATGCAGAGGAATTTCAGTTGGATTTGTCCGGATGGAGCATCTCTGTAAATGGAAATTCTTATGGTCCGATGCCGCAGTCTACAGTCATCTCTTCAGGCTCTTTTCTTGTGCTTGCCGCAGATACCGCTTCATTCTTTAATGTTTACCATGATTCCATTCCAGTGGTGTCAGTTCATAATCTTTCCATTTATGATACAAAATCTGAGATGGTGCTTCTGGATTCTTATCAAAACAGGATAAGTGCTGTCAATTACGATGTATTATCACCCTGGCCACAGGAGACGGTATACACCGGAAGAAGTGCCGAGCTTCCCGATGTTGCCCTGAATCCGGAGTTCCCGGAAAATTGGATAACAGGTTGCCTGGGTGGATCTCCCGGATCTGAATGGGTGGAATGCACAGACTTTCCGGATATAATTTTTACAGAATTTAATGTGAATTCATTCGACGGACATGATGCAGGAGACTGGGTCGAAATATATAACCGCGGTGATATCACGGCAGACCTCACAGGCTGGATTTTCCATGACAGAAATGACGACAACATATTCCGCTTCCCCCAAAATGCTATCCTGAATCCCGGCGAGTATAAAGTTATTGCCCGAGACCCTGTGATGTTCGATCTTATCTATCCTGAAATGAGCGTCTTTTCTCCATTCGACTTCGGGTTAGGTGACGACGACAGCCTGGTTCTTCTGAACAGGTATCAAAATGAAATCTGTGCCATCGGATATCACAAGGATTCACTCTGGCCTGATGATATTTATGGCACCGGAAGAACTGCGGAACTAATTTCCACAGATTCAGTAGT
>PKSY01000198.1 GCA_002869405.1 Marinilabiliales bacterium | reverse complement strand
GTTGGGCTGCTATCAGCAATCATACTTTTCATTGTATACTTCGGCATGTTGCTAAATCAGTTTATTGCGGGCTCAACAATTCTTGCGAGTATTAGCGGTTGGTCATACGAAACCGCATTGCTATTTTCCAGTCTTATTATCTCAATTTACCTCTTTGCAGGTGGCTTCCGTTCGGTTATTAAAACCGACGTATTTCAGTATATCGTGCTCTTTGTAGTCCTCTTCATACTTGCATTTGTTGTAAATGGCGGCGAAGACAGTGCCGAAGTCATTCACGGTCTTGTCGATTTTTCAGATGCCAGTCCGGTAATGACTATTGCATTTTTAGCCTTTGGGATTTTTATCGTATTCCAGAGTTCCGAATACTGGCAGCGTGTTTATGCAGCCAAAAGTGATCGTGTTGTTTCCCGCGGCTTGAAAGGAAGCGCAATTCTCACTCTTGTAACGGGTTTAGTAATTTGCCTTGTCGGACTTGCTGCACACTACCACGTCCCCGGCATTGAACCAAAAGAGGCTTTTGCTGAGGGATTATCGGTACTTGTTCCTTCAAAATTTATTGTGGCAGGATTAATACTAATCTTCGCTGCGATAATGAGCTCTGCTGATACACAGATTTTCGTGCTGGCTTCCAGCGCTGCAATGGATTTCTTTGGACAGTTTAGTGATACAAAATCTGATCATAAAAGAATGATGCGAAGAACAAGGCTTTTTATTGTCTTATTCTCTTTGGCAGGTTTTGCCTTCGCATACAACTTCAGAGATCTGGTTGCCGTTTTTATTTTTATTACAGGAATCGGATTCACAATTCTGCCTGCTGCTATTGCATCTTTTCATTTTAAAATAAAAAATCAGGCTGCCCTTGCCAGTTTTATTGCCGGAATAGCCTATGTCATTATTCTGGTGCTCATCGCAGGATTCCAGGAAAGCCCGATAGCATTCTTCAAAGATAATGCTGACCTGGCAATAGGTTCCATTCTCGTTTCAGCTATTTTTCTTCTGATATTCCAACAACTTCCCGACTATAAAAACTCATCTGATAAAGAATAAATCTACGGCTTATGAAATCTTTTAATACAATTCTTTTGGCGGTTCTGCTCTTCTCATTTTCAGGAGTATTTGGACAGGAGAAAACAGCAGATGGTGAAAATATAAAAACCGGCTGGAACTTTGGCGGTCTTCCCGTTGTAGCCTATGATTCTGATATCGGGTTTAAATATGGCGCACTCGTCAATGCATTCAACTACGGCGATGGAACCAACTACCCTGATTACAGGTATGCAATAAAAGCTGAATGGTCCAGAACCACAAAGGGTAGTGGAATCAACCAGCTTTTCTTCGATGCAAAAGACCTTTTGCCTAACAACATCAGACTTACTGCAGACTTTAGCTACCTTACCGAGCAATCGCTTGATTTTTATGGCTTCAATGGCTATGAAGCTGTTTATAATTCCCTTTGGGAAGATGACTCAGAAGGTAATGAGGCTTACCGTAGCAGAATGTTCTATCGTCATGAACGAAAACTTTTACGATTTAAAGCCGACTTTTCTCAACCTGTTAAGGAGACACACTTCAAGTGGCTTGCAGGATTCGGAATCTATAAACACACCATTAAACCCGTGGATATTGATCGTCTCAATGAAGGCAAAGACTCGGCAGATATGCTCCCCGATGTACCGGGATTATTTGATAATTATGTGACCTGGGGACTTATCCATGATGAAGAGAAAGACGGCGGCTGGACAAACTTCATAAAACTTGGAATTATTTACGACAGTCGCGACATCGAGGCAAATGCCAATAAAGGTATGTGGAGTGAAGCCGTATTGGTAACAGCACCGGGTTTTCTCGGAAACGGTAATTACGGATACACAAAACTTGCCCTCGCTCATCGTCACTATTTTACAATCATTCCCAACAGGTTAACCTTTGCGGGAAGAATAAGCTATCAGGGAACACTCTTTGGAGATCCTCCATTTTACATGCAACCTTACATGATAAGCAGCTTCTCTTCTGCTACTACTTCTGATGGCCTGGGTGGAGCAAAAACACTCCGTGGCGTACTGCGTAACAGAGTCGTTGGTGATCATATCGCCTATACAAACCTGGAGCTTCGTTGGAAATTCCTCAAAACAACACTGGGAAAACAAAACATCTACCTCGCTCTTGCGCCTTTCCTCGATGCAGGAACCGTGCTGAAACCTATTTCTCTCGACAGCGATGTGACCGGTTTACCGGATTATGATGATTACTTTACTACAGAAGAAGGAATCCATGTTGGATATGGTGCCGGATTCTATTTTGTGATGAATCAAAACTTTATTGTTGCGATAAATTACGGTATGGCTGCCAATAAGCAGGATGGCAACAGTGGACTGTATATCAATATTGGATATCTCTTTTAACCGTTTTGTTTTATCGATTTCAAAAAGAAATTACGCTTTAGCGATATAACTTTATTGGTAAATCATCTTCTTTCGGATAACCTGAGTTTTGGTTTCCAACGCAAAATAATATATCCCGGCAGGTAAACCATATTCACCAGGTTCAAAATGTGTAACGTGTTTTCCGGCGTTTACTTCCCTGTTATTAATCAGTGTTGCAACCGGGCGATTGGTTATATCATAAACCCTGAGAGAGATTGTTTCAGGACGACGAAGCTTATATTTAAACCATGTTGTTTGTGTAAACGGGTTCGGAAAATTCTGCTCCAGCTCAAAAGGAATAGCTTCGGCAATGTCAACCCCAACTAGGTTTACATCAATAATGGCAGTCCATACAGAGAGGCTTCCTCCTTCAAGGCGTGTCCAGATTGGTCTAACTACACCATTATGAGCGCTTACGTTGTTATAGTCGCCAAAGAACACTGACGACCACGGATCAAACGGGCTCTCACTGATTTTAAAATTGGAGAATGTTGAACCGCCATCCTGTGAGCGTGCCATATAAACATCGGTCCGGTTGTCGTCATACGCTCTGCGATCATAGAAAACAAACCATAAATCACCCGTTGTCTGGTCAATATCCATCCAGGAAAAAAACTGCTGTTTTCCAGGTCCATCATCATTCACCCGTATTGGTTCCGACCAGGAAAAACCACCATCAACAGATTTTGCCAGCCAAACGTCTGTGTCATCTTCTCCATTGCGCTGGTCAGTCCAGTTCACATATATAGTTCCATGGTTCGGACCGCCGGAAAGATCACAAAGGGTAATTGGCAAACCGTTACATCTGCTGATACCGGGAATATCTATTGCCCATCCGCCGGGAAACTCACCGATAACGATATCTTCATCCAGCCAGGTCTCTCCTTCATCGGTAGAGCGGTCAAAAACAAGCCCCTCAGGACCGGCCCAGGCAACGTATATCTCTCCATTGGGACCAACAGCCGGAACAGCTCCTTCAGTAGTGTTATCATCATCAATACAATCACCGGAAACCTCATTAATCTTAATGGCATCACTCCAGGTCATGCCGCCATCATAACTCTTACTGAACATAATGTCCGACTTATCATCCGGGTTCGATGATCCGTAAACATCAAACTGCGTCCAGGTAACATAAATCGCATTGGTATTCTGATCCACAACAGCCCAATGCTTATCCTGTGCTTTTGCGCCATTCAAACCCATATATGTTCCATCATTCCAGGAAACACCGCTATCGGTACTTTTCTGGCAAACAATACGGTCTATCCAATTGCCATTGGGAGGATTACTAAGATGAAAAAAGTAGAAATCTCCGGCAGTGTCTGCAATAATGACCGGGTCGCCCCAAACGCCGTATGCCTGTGATTCAAGCACATCAACACTCCAGGTATATCCTCCGTCATGAGAATAAAATACATTGCTGATATTGGATCCGGCAACAATCTCAGATGTGTTTTTCGGATTAATATAAATTGAAGGTTCCTCCGGACTGCGACTATTGCTAATCATAACATTCTGGTGTTGAGCATGAACACACATCCCGATAAGGAGAAAGACAAAAAGAGCTTGTAAATAACGCATAACCAACAGATTTGCTACAAAGATAATCAATCAAAAAAATCAATGCATAGAAATAAGGCTGCCATTTCTGACAGCCCTGATCTTTATTTGGAAATAATTAGTTTTTCAAACCGTGAATGTGCCCCGGAGTTGATTCTGATAAAATAAATCCCACTCTCAAGATGAGAAATATCCAATCGTTCGCCGGAACTTGTACGTTCCATTTTCACTTCTCCTGAACTATCAAAAACAGTCACCTCAACAGGTTCTTTCCCATAAACAAAGAAATAATCAGTTGCAGGATTAGGATAAATAATACCCGGATAATCAACGATCTCTGCGTTTCCGGTAAATACTCCGTTGAACATTACATCATCGAAATATATTCCATCTTCAGTGACATAGGAGTCACTGGAGAGCCTGAATCGTAATGCAAAAAATTCAGCGCCGCAATATTCAGTCAGATCATAACTTACGAACTGATATTGATTTGAAGTACCATTAAATGTCTCCAGCTGAGTCCACTGCATTCCGTTAGTACTTACTTCCACATAAGCATAGTCGTAACCACTTTCAAGGTTATAACGGGTGTAAAAAGACAGGGTAAGCGCTTCACAACCCTCAAGGCTCACAGAGGGTATGGTGGCAGAGATATCGAGGTTATTACCGTAATCTCCTGAAGGACTGTCTGTAAGGCTAAAAGAGCCTGCATAAACATTGTTTTCAGTTAATCCCCAGGGAGCATCAAGATCCCAGTATGGAGCTCCGGCTTCAAAATCCCAGGTATAAGGAATATTCAACGGTGGCATCGGTATTACAGTCACTTCGTTTGAAGGATCTGATTCTTCTCCGCCCTCTTCAAAAACAACTGTAACATAGTATCTGTAACTCACCTCATTCTCAACTGTAGCATCGTAATATTCACTCTCAGATACTTCAGCAAGCAAAAGGTCATCCCTGTAAAGGTTATAGTGATGAAACTCTGCCGGACCTGTCCACGATAAAGTAACACTGTTATCACCGGGCAAAGCGACCAGGTTTCTGGGAGGGAGAATCCTGTTCGAAAGCTCAGCTGCAGTAGCGAGATTTGCCTTGGTAAGACGCTCCACTAACTCAGGACTGTTTACACTGGGTCCGATCAAATCATTGGAGGTATGGATATGGGGGCTGTAATTCTGGTCATCTTCAAAAGCAAAAATCCCCATAAATCCATTATTATTAAAAGAGGTATGATCCGAATCACCACCGGTAAGGTT